>JABSPQ010000454.1 GCA_013214205.1 Flavobacteriales bacterium | reverse complement strand
ATTAATGAACAAAGGATTAAAGAGATAGAATTGAAGCTAAATAATAGGCCTAGAAAAAGGTTTGGATATGAAACACCTACATTTGTAATGAATCAATTATTATTTAACCCAAAAGTTGCATTTATTACTTGAATTCAGCAACTATACAGAAACAACAACAAATGATTTAAGAATAAATCAAAATATAATTAGGATTTCAACATAGAAGGATGACGAAACATTGCGGATGCCGAAGCATTGGATGACACAGCATTGGAGCAGGCCCACATTTTCACTAACTTTCCGGAATCATTACACAGCAACGCATGAGCAAGAAAGGTATCGTTATAGCAGTTCCAAAAAAATACGAAAAAACCTGCCTTTCGAACATTCAAAAATTACGAGCATCCAACTGCATGCTTCCTATCGAAATATGGGAAGTTGGCTCTGAGGTTTCAGATTCAGCGCGTGCTGAACTCAGTAAAATAGAGCACCTCGAATTTAAAAAAGTTGATGACTTTTGCGACAACCCAAAACATTGGAAAGGCTTTCAAATAAAAGCATTCATCGTTTACCACACAACTTTTCAAGAAGTCCTTTTAATCGATGCTGATGTAATCCTCCACCTCGATCCAAATCTACTTTTCGAAGACGAAAACTACTTGACTACGGGTGCATATTTCTTTAGAGATTTAGATAAATGGCAATTCACAGAGCTCACTAATAAATGGGAACAATTCCTCCAGAAATTTTTCTACAAAAAGTTCAAAAACGCCGCCTTCTTCCTCAAACGAAAAAACTGGCTTACGGCATTACTACCCGAAAAAAAATCTAATTTCCCAGCAGAGTGGGACTATATGTATTCGGATAACATCCCTGCAGAACCTGTAAAAGAAGCGTTACAAGAATCTGGTGTGGTGTTTATGGACAAAGAAAAGCACAAAGATTCCCTTCAGGTTATTTACGATCTAAACGACAACCACAAGGAAACTTACCAATACGTTTGGGGCGACAAAGAAACTTTTTGGATTGCATGTCTTGTTGCAGATACAGAATTCTATTTTAACCCTACCGCTGGATACGAAACCAACGACAACGAAATTTTGACACACGAATACAAAGGAAAAGTATTTTTTAGTCAAAAAGGATAGCCAAACCCTTACTACCACTCTATTTCACGTTTTATAGAATTAAGCTTAATCTCCAATATTCGCACGTTGGTCTAGCAGTTTCAAGCCTTGTCGAAAAGAACACTAAGCGCATTTATGTATCATTAACTTTATAATAGAACATAACCCAAATAAAATGTCGAAAAAAATGAAAAATATATTCAACCTTCTATTCTATCTAGTCTTTGCAGCCACATTTACAATTCTCTTTTTATTCTAACCAATAAAATACATCTCAATTCAACACAATTCCCTACAATTCAAGTAGATGGTTGAATAGCTTACTATATAATCCAACAAATACGCATTCATTACTATCTATATAACTAACTGAGCTACTACACAGTAGTATTGGATTTCCGTGATTATGTTATACATTTGTGCTAACAAATAACGTAATCACATTGTTGAACTAAAACGCTTTCAGCGTTGGCTCTTCCAGCCTTTTCTGATCCAATTTTCATGTAAAGGAGTTAAACAGATTTTAATGTTTAACTAAATCTTCAATTATGAAATCTTTACAAGAAATAATGCTGCACGAAATGCAGCGCAGAAATTATAGTGTTCGAACTATTAACTCCTGTCAAAGTTGCTTAAAAAGCTTATCAAATTATTACCAACTCCCTTGGGATAAATAGGTATTGAGCAAATCAAGGCTTATTTGCATTACTACATTATTGAAAAAAGCTGTAGTACTTCCTTTACCAACCAGACCATTAGTGCTGTTAAAATCCTTCATCTTGATGTGCTCAAAATAGGTTGGAACAAATTAGATATTAAGCGTCCGAAAAGACCCAAGATATTGCCTGTTGTGCTTTCAAAACAGGAAGCCTTATCAATTGTAGATGCATTAGAAAACATTAAACACAAAGCCATATTGATGATAGGCTATTCTGCAGGATTGCGCATTGGTGAAGTAAACAACTTAAAGGCCGAGCATATCGATTCCAAGCGAATGCAAATAAGGATTGTTGGAGGAAAAGGCAGAAAAGACAGGAACTCAATCTTGTCGCAAACCACCTTAGAAGCCCTTAGGAAATAATTATAAAGCATATCAGTCAAAGCAATGGTTGTTTGAAGGATGGGGATCAAGCAGTGGCAGGTATAACACCACAAGTATTAGCAAGGTATTACACAAAGCTTGCAGGATAGCTGGGGTTGAAAAGAAGACAACCTTCCATACCCTCAGCCATAGTTTTGCTACCCATTTATTGGAGCAAGGAACTAGCATTTATGTTATTCAACGCTTGCTAGGACATTCGCATATATCTACTAGTAGTATGTATGTGCATGTGCAGCAACACAGTTTGGATCAAGTAATAAGTCCAATAGACGCTGTATCATGAAAGCATATTCAAAGCCCAAATACGAAGTAGCTGATATAATGAATCTTTATGGGCAAGATTTTAAAAACAGCAACAAGTTGTACTCATCTAATCATCAGGGAAACCAATTTAGCAGCTGTTCGAAAGCAGTTTAAAGTAGCTCCAAAGCTTAATAATTACAAAGATGAAAGCTGGCAAGAGCTACTACAAAGATTAACTGGGTTTAATGTGAATCAATGCCCTGGATGTAAAATAGAAACAATGCAAAGCATATCAATGCTGCAAAAACAGGTTCCCATTTAGTAATAGAATTACTAACCGTTCTTTGAAAACAAATGTAAAATCAAACCCCAATGGGTAATGGGTGAAGTATGCCCAGACCTAAACAAAATACTTAGAAACAGTAACAATTACGCACATAATTTTAACCGTAAATCGAAAAAATCAGCCCAAACATCATCAAATCTTCAAAAGCAGGTTATTGAAATTGCATACCTACGATTCTGCGTCATAGTCCAACATAATTTTATCATTCATTAAACAAGTAGTCTGCTAAAAGACTAACTTAGTACTCAACGAAGGATAAAATCCTAAACGTTAATATCAATCGGTTTTATCACAATTACCTAATAAACAACGTATAAAACCCAATACACTTTATATCAGATCGAAATTAGAGGATGAAGATTTTAAGAGAAAACGCATTAGTTATCGAAGACGAAACAATGATCAAGAACCTGATTCAGAAAGTTCTTGTTAATAACGACTTCAAAAATGTATTTGTGGCGGAATCTGGTGAAGAAGCACTAGAGATACTAAATAACGAGGACATAAAGTTTATCACTTGCGATATAACCTTACCCGATATTTTTGGCGTGGATTTAATCAAAAAGATTAGAGAGATTAATAAGCATGCCGAGATTATTGTATTGAGTGCTATCAGCGATGAAATACTTTCGAAACCGCTAAAGCAATACGATATACATTCTTTTATTTTAAAAGGACATCTGGTAAAAGACCTAAATGCCATTCTCGAAAATGACGTTTTGGTTGGATAAACCGCTACGATTGCATTCCAAACCTTTTTCTAATTAAACCGAGCGACCTGTTAGACAAGTCGTTCAAGTCATCAATCTTTTGTCCAAGCTCTTGAATAGAATCTTTATTCAGAATTTTAAATTCGAGGTGAGTAATTTGTTCCTCCAATACGACAGCCCCCAACACTTGGGCCAGTCCTTTAAAAGCATGCGCCTCATTAGCGCAATTCTGTAATTCATTCTCACTTAAGGCCAGCCTCATATTTTTAAAATACTGCTCAATAGAAATATCCGATTCTCGCACCACAGGTTGCAGTTCATCAATGCTGTACTCCAACAGTTTTTCTATTTCAGAGATAACTTCCCAATTAATAAGTTTATCAGAATCCTTTACAGCAATTAAATTCTCTTTTCCAACAATTTCAATCTCTTCAACAAAGTCTAAAACAGGATTCACATCCAAATTAACCTCTGCCGGAACCCCTTCAAACCACCTGCTTAATTTATCTGAAAGCAAATCAATTGTTAACGGTTTAGCTAAATAATCATCCAAGCCTTGCTCAACAAATTTTTCGGCGTCCCCTTCCATGGCATTGGCGCTTAAACCTATTACGGTTGGTACATTTTTGTGCTTTTTCCTTAAAATTTGAGTTAGTTCTATACCATCCATATCAGGCATTTGAATGTCGGTTAAAACAAGGTCGAATCGTCCCTCTTCAAATTTAGCAATTGCCATTTCCCCATTTTTAGCCGATGTTACGTTGCAGCCGATATACTCCAACACCAATTTGCCTACAAGCATATTTACTTTATTATCGTCGACCAACAGCACATTTAAGTCGTAAACCAACTGGGGCTGATTTTTCAGCTCCTGCTCTTCGTTATACTCAAATGCTTCTGTTTCCGAAACCAAGTCGGCGCTGAAAGTAAACCAGAACTTACTGCCTAATCCTTCATTAGATTGTACTCCTATTTCGCCACCCATTAGCTTAACCAGCTCTTTCGAAATTACGAGTCCTAATCCTGTACCCGATTGTTTTTTGAGTGAGCCTGTACCCACCTGACCAAATTTCTTGAAAAGTTCATCAATCTGAGTAGCCGGAATTCCGATTCCTGTATCACTAATTTCCACTTTAATTATTGTCGCCATTCTTACTTCTTCTACCACCGATACATTTATGGTGATGTTGCCTTTTTTGGTAAATTTAACGGCATTCCCAACTAGGTTAGAAATAACTTGCAAGAGTCTACTCCTATCTATTTTAACAACTCGCGGTAATTCTTCGTCGAATTGATAATTAACTTTTAATCCTTTTTCTTTTGCCGCTGCATCAAACAGTTCTACAATTCCCTCAATTGCACTATATAAGTCAACCGCCTTGCGTTGCAACGACATTTTACCAGCTTCTAATTTCGACAGATCTAAAATATCGTTAAGTATCAACAGCAAATCATTGGAAGAGTTTTTGACTACTTCGATGTATTTTTTTTCGCTTTCGTCGAGGTTGGTACTTTTAGAAATAATGTCTACAATCCCAACAATACCATTCATTGGCGTTCGAATTTCATGGCTCATATTCGCCAAAAATTCTTCCTTAAACTTAGACGACTTTTCGGCCAATTCTTTCTCGATCCTTAAAACCTCCTGATTTTTAATCTCCGTTTGATCGTGGGCAATACACACCACACCTTCAATTCCGCCACTTCTATCCTTCAGTAATGAACCTGAGAATAGCACAGGTACCTTCCTTTCATCTTTTGCAATGTAAGCACCTTCTATGCCCCTCACTTCGTTATTCTTAATAAGTTCTTCAATCACCAGTTTAAGTTCTCCCTCCAAAATAAAATTAACCGACCGGCCAACTAGTTCTTCCTCAGAAAAGCCAAGTTGAAATATTGTGGCTTTGTTGGCTTCCATTATTATTCCTTTCGAATCTAAAATGATGAGCATGTCCGCCATCGACTCAATAACATTCTGTGTATAAGCAAGGTTCTCTTGTAGATTTTCGATCAAATTATCAATAGAAGCCGATAATATTTGGGCCTCATCTTTCGATTTAATATTCGACCTCAACGTAAGGTCGTCGCTGGCTACAAACGTTTTTGTAAAAGTGATAAGTTCTTCAATCGGCCTTTTAATGCTTCTTCCTATTAAGGTGTTGGAGATTATTACCAATTGAAAAAGAACTAGAAAAACAATTACGAACGTAACCAACAACATCCGCTTTAACGAAAATAATTCTTTGGTTTGCTCGTCTATATTTATTCGCTGCGCATAAACAACATCATCAATAAACGATAAGAATTGTGTAAGGTAATTTTCCGAAATAAACTGAAGTAACTTCTTTGCCTCTTGCTCTTTTCCCGATCTTTTTAAGAACAAACACCTGCTTAGATTGCTTCTAATTTTAAGAATTTTAGATTCGTTTTCGATGGCAAAATTATAATCTGATACAATCTCGTATTTTTCTGCATTCGATTTAAACCGTTCAAAGTCGGCAACAAAATCTTCCTGTAAGCTCAGCTCTTTCGGAATGATGTTTACCTCATTGTTATAAATAATTCGATAAAGGTTGTTGAGGGAAACCGACATGGTGATCCTCATTTTATTTACTGCCCGAAACTGTTTCTGAATTTGAAACAGTTTTTCGTTTTCATTATTTATTTGAAACAGGATGTATCCAGAAAACACAAATGAGATGGCAACAACAGATAATATTATTGCGGAGTTTAAATATAATTTTCTGGATATTCTCAATGCTTAATTTTTAGGTCGATGCTTAAAAGGTGCCAACTTTAAATTTCTGAATCCTATTATTTCCTGTATCTCCAACGTAAACATTACCGTCGTCGTCTACAATTATACCGTGCAGGTTCATAAACTCACCCTCCAACGAACCTTCTTCACCCCACATAAACTTAAAGTTTCCATTGCTATCAAACACCTGTACTCTATTGTTTCCCAAATCGCATACATAAACATCATTATTGCTGTCTATGGCAAGCCCAGTTGGCCTTCTAAACTCCCCTTGCTTCGAGCCTTCTTTACCAAACATTTTAAGGAACTTACCATTTTCGGTAAACACCTGAATTCTGTGATTTCCAAAATCGGCCACCCAAATATTACCATGGCTATCGGCTTTCGCTGTTTCTGGTCGGTACATTTGTCCTTCTGCTATTCCTTCTTCTCCAAATGAAAACAAAAATTCACCATCAGGATTAAACACGCTTATCCTATTGTTTCCTGCCTCGGCCAAGTACAGATTTCCATTGGGATGAATGCACATAAATTCGGCTTCGTTGGTTTTGCCTTCTTCAGCGCCCAGTCCCGAAAAGGTTTTAATGTGCTTAAAATTTTCATCAAATTTCTTTATAAAACCATTTAGATAATCGGCAATAAATACGTCTCCGTTGGCACTTACAGCAACTCCTTCTGGTTTTTCAAACTGATGATCTAACACGCCCATCCCGCCAAATTTGAATAAGAAAACTCCGCTTTTTGAAAACACCTGAACGTCGGATCGCAATGCGTCGGTAACCAATAGATTTCCTTTTATATCGAAGTCGAAATCTTCTACATATAGAAAGTTACCGTCTTCAACACCTTTGGTTCCCCACGATTTTATGAATTTTATGTGCTCGCTCTTGGGTTCCGAACAGGAGGAAATAAGGAACATGAGTCCCATTAATATGATTGGAATTATTGTTACAGAACTTAATGCACTCGTTCTCTGCATTCTATTAAGATTCATCGTTTGTGGTTATTAATGTAATAAAGATAAGACTTTGGTTGTGTGATTCATATTTTGGTTGGAAGGGAATCTTTTGTTGTACGGATCAAATAGGGATTGGTTGACGGGGTGGGTTCTTATCTGTGCCATGACCTAAAGGACATGGCAAAAAGCATTTCGTTTTAATTGAGCATTTTTCTTGCCTACTGCAATTGCATTTTATTCATAGCGTTGTGCGTTGCCCTGAAGGGCAAAGGAATGTCAAACATAACATTAGACGACAGAAACGAATATTGGTTTTAACAGTATGGCCAAGTGTTTCAGCCCCTTAATTAATCAGACATAATTATATTAATAAATCTATAATTTTGAATGATGGAAAAGAGAAAATTCACCAAAGAAGAGAAACTTGGGATTATCAAAGAAGTTTCGGAACATGGGTTGAAATCAACTTT
>JABSPQ010000453.1 GCA_013214205.1 Flavobacteriales bacterium | reverse complement strand
GTGATTTTATTTGATGCATACTGCACACCTCTATCTGAGTGAAAAACAAAACCGTCAACAACACCTCTATAAGTACGTGCCATTAGCCAGGCCTTCATTATAGTGTTGGCTACAGTCATATCACTACTCAAAGACCATCCAACTACCTTTTTGTCGGCTAAATCAATTATTGTGGTTAAATATTCCCAGTCATCCTTTACACGGATATTAGTAATATCAGATACCCATTTTTCTCCCAACTTGGTACTTGTAAAGTTTCTGTCCAATAGATTATCAGCTATGGGGAATGAATGATTTGAATCTGTTGTTACCATAAACTTTCTCTTTAGGATGATCCTTAAACCTATTCTTGTCATAAGAAGCCCTACGTAAGAACGTGAGTTAATAATCTACCTTCATGTAGATTAAAGGTACCCATACTGGGCACACACAATATGTATAGTGCATAGGCACTCTTCGAAATGCTACGACACCATACACGGAACATTGTGAACAATTGCCCTAAACATTTTAGTTATTGCACTTTTCACACAAGCCATTAGCCTGAATCTCAAGTTGATCTATTTTAAAGTTGGGTAACGTAATTTTGGGAAATCGGTCGATATCTACACATGTAACTTGAGAACATATGCTACACTTAAAATGAATATGTTGATGATTATGATTATCACCGCACTCCTCTTTACACAAGGCATAATTAGAGCTTTCTCCATTTAAATTTATCTCGTGAATAATTCCCTTTTCGAGAAAAATCTTAATTGTTCTGTACAAGGTTATTCGATTGTGAGATTTCAATTCATCCTCAATAATTGACAAAGGAATCGCACTGTTGTACTTATTAAAAATGGCGAGCACCTCGTTTCTAAAAGGGGTTGCACTCATTTTTTTTTTCTTAAAGATACTTTCCATCAAATAATTAATTGCAACATTGTTGCATTTTTAAAAATAGTACATATATTGTAACAATGTTACAAATATTAATCTTTCTATGAAAATATTTTTCTACTGTTTCCTTCTTCTTTGCTTTACAACAAACCTAATCGGACAGGATTTTACGGGAACTGTTTTAGATAAAGAAACACTCAAACCAATTTCTTTTGTTCAAGTGTATTTCGTGGATTTAAAGACAGGAACAACCACAGACGAGCTAGGAGTTTTCCATATTGAACACTTCAAACAAAAAAGTATTCACCTCCAATTATCATTTGTAGGATACGACGTGGTAGACAAGATCATCAATACAGACAGCACTAAAGAACAAACATTTTATATGGTTTCTGGCCATTTAAGGCTAGGCGAAGTGGTAGTGTCAGCTCCAAATGGCAGATTACAAGGAGAGAATATTGTAAACATAGATCACAAGAAAATATCTGAACTACAAGAAACCTCACCGCTTAATTTATCAGAAGCAATTAGTACCATTCCTGGTGTAGATCAAGCTTCTACGGGATCTGGAATAGGCAAACCTGTTATAAGGGGATTATCGGGCAATAGAATTGTTACCTATGCACAGGGCATTAGAATTGAGAATCAGCAATGGGGAGACGAACACGGATTAGGAGTTGGTGCAGTGGGCATAGAAAGTGTAGAAGTAATAAAAGGGCCTGCCTCATTGCTTTATGGGTCAGATGCACTTGGCGGTGTCCTATATTTTATTGACGAGAGATACGCAAGTCATAATACCATTGAAGGGTTTGCTCAATCAAAATTTCTTTTCAATACCTTGGGAACTCAGAATAATGCAGGAGTTAAAATCCACAAAGGATCATTAAAATTCAATCTCTTTGGAACTTATACTTCCCATACCGATTACCAAATTCCAAGTTTTTCTAGAATTCTAAATACCCGATTCGATGAACACAATATTAAAGGCTCCTTTGGATTTAATACGAAAAACTGGATTTCTAATATTAGGTACAGCTATCTCAAAAACAACTTCGGAATTGTAGAAGACGGTCTATTTTCAGATGAAACGCATAGAAATTTTGAATCACCATATCAATCAATTGAAAATCAAAACTTAAGCTTTGATAATGTAATTTTCACAGGAGAGTCAAAATTTAACCTCACCTTAGGTTATACCAATAATTACAGAAAAGAATTTGAAGAAGAAGATCACGGACATGGACATAGCCACACAGGCCACAGCGAAGATGAACATGCCTTAGGCTTAAAGCTGAGTAGCTACACTTACAATTTAAAATGGTATTCGGCTAGCTATAAAGATAAGTTTGACGTAGTAATTGGATCACAAGGGATGCTTCAAAGCAACTTAAATGACAGTGAAGAAATTTTAATACCCGATGCCAACACCAACGACTTAGGTGCTTTTGTACTAGGAAATTTAAAACTGAACAAAATCCAGTTTCAAAGCGGCATTAGAGCAGATGTTCGTAGAGTTGACACCAAAGAAATGATAACCGACGAAAGTGTTTTCCCTGTACTTAAAAATTCTTACAATGGTCTTACATTTTCAGGAGGAGCCATTTACAAATTGGATAAAGTAAAATACAGAGCGAATATTTCAAGTGGTTTTAGGGCGCCGAATACTACCGAGCTGCTCTCTAACGGTGTGCATCATGGAACCAATAGATTTATAAGTGGCGATGTAAATCTAATTAGTGAAAGGGCTGTCCAATCCGATTTTAGTTTCGACTACGAACATGAACATTTGACCTTTTCCATAAATCCTTTTTTCAACTCAATTCAGAATTACATTTCCCTAACCCCAGCAGATACGGTAATAGATGGAAGCCCTGTTTTTGAATACGAGCAAACAGATGCGTTGCTGTATGGTGGAGAAGTAGGTTTTCATTACCACCCTCACAAAGTGCATTGGCTGCATATAGAAAGCAGTTTGTCTACCGTATTCGGAGAAGACAAAGTTAGAAATAGATTACCATTAATTCCTCAAACAAAAATAAATACTACCCTTAGAGCAGAATTTAAACACAAGAAAAAAGTGCATTTCAAAAATGTTTTTGTCAACCATATTTATAAATTCGATCAGAACAGAATTGGAATCTTTGAAACAGGAAGCCCCAATTACACTCTACTTAATGCTGGACTAAACATTGAAATACACACAAAAAACAATCCGATAGAAATTACTACAGGAGTTAAAAACATGCTCAACGCAAATTACACAGACCACCTTTCAAGGTTCAAAACACTTGGAATTCAAAATCAAGGAATCAATTTCTATATTGGTCTAAAAATAAAGTTTATAAAAGAGCTGAAGGAAAAAGCAGCAACAACCCCTGAATAGTACCCTACTCCTATCTGGTTATAGAAGAAACCCAAATAGTTTATCACTAAACTGTGGTCTATCCCCCTATTAATCGGACTTTTTATTTGAGCTGGAGTGATTCCGTGGGTAAAGCCTTCCTCTCCCATATCATCCAACTTTTTCTTCCAGGAATAATAACTCGCCGCATAGAGGCTATGCTTTTCTAAAGTTGATTTCAACCCATGTTCGGAAACTTCTTTGATAATCGCAAGTTTCTCTTCTTTGGTGAATTTTCTCTTTTCCATCATTCAAAATTATAGATTTATTAATATAATTATGTCTGATTAATTAAGGGGCTGAGACACTAGCAATATTAAATTTTTATTTTGTGAAAATATTTTTCGTGTTCAAATTGTTAGTTTTTTTTATTACAACGCTATGTAATACCTTAGCAAAACCAAACTGAGACATGTATATGAAAATATTGCTTCCTTTTTTCCTTCTAATTTTTTCCTGCTTTCAATTGCTTGGACAAACTCAGGTGTTTTTTGAAGATAATTTCAATGACAACTCCAATAACTGGGAAGTAGTAAATAAAGAAAACTATTATTCCGAAATAAAGGATGGGAAGTATCATATAACACATCTCGAAGAATCTCGAACACATCGTTTTTTAATCAATTGTTTTTTTAACACCAAAACAGATTTCTACATCGAAACGAAGATTCGAAAGTTGTCGGGTGTAAACAACCTTGGTTACGGGCTAATTTGGAGCAGTAGAAATAATGAATTCGGGAATACATTTGTAATTAACGGCAGGGGGAGTTATAAGATATACTTCAAGAGAAAAGGAAAAGCATTCGAATTAGTTCCTTGGGGAAAATCAAAGATTGTAAAAGTTGGTGGAGATAATATTTTGGCTGTCGAGAGAAAAGGCAACATCTTGAACTACTACATCAATGGAGAGAAAGTTTATTCAACGGAAGTCCATTTTCCGTTTGGCTCTAAAATTGGCCTTTTCGTGAGGAGTAATATAGAAATAGAAGTTGATCATTTAATTGTTAAACAGGATAACTGGACGTTTGACAAAGAACTAAATCTTGTAGAGATCTCGGAAGATGAGAAAAATTACACCAAGGAAAACCTGGGTGAGAACATTAATTCTGAGTATAGAGAGAAGGCTCCAAAAATTTCGGCCGATGGGAAAACAATATACTACTCGCGTAATAATCATCCTGGAAACGGAAAAAAACCGGACAGAAGTAAAATATGGTATTCTACTTTAGGCGAAGATGGCAATTGGGAATTAGCTAAAAATATAGGGGCTCCGCTTAACAATAAAGCTCATAATTATTTAATATCTATTAGTGCAGATAACAATACGGCATTTGTAGGGAATTTATATAAGCCCGACGGTAAATCGCTATTACAACCGGGTATTTCTAAAACTCACCGAACAGCTAACGGTTGGTCTGTGCCTGAAAAAGTGTTTGTTAAAAATTATGTGAATTTTTACCCTGAGGTAAATTATTTTTTATCGTCAAACAGTAAGATCATGATATTGGCTGTGGAAACGAAAGAAACGCATGGTGAATTAGATTTATATGTGAGCTTTGAAGAAAATGGCGAGTTTTTGGAACCAGTTAACCTAGGACCTTCAATTAATACTTCGGGAATGGACTTTGCCCCATTTTTGGCTCCCGATAATACCACAATGTATTTTGCCTCTAAAGGTTGGCCAGGGTACGGCGATGCGGATATATTTGTATCTAAAAGATTGGACGATAGTTGGACAAATTGGTCGAAACCTCAAAACATGGGACCTATGGTTAATACAGAAAAGTGGGATGCATATTTTTCTATCACCGCTTCTGGTACTCACGCATATCTAACATCTACTGCAAATTCTTTGGGTGGATTCGATCTTTTTAGAATTAAACAACCAGAAAAAGCAAAGCCCGAACCAGTATTGTTGGTACATGGAAAAGTATATGATGCCAAAACAAAAGAAGTGGTTGAAACTGCGATCTCATACAGTGATTTGAATACTAATGAAGTTGAAGGAAATGCAAGAAGCAGCCCGGTTGATGGGAGCTACAAAATAGTTTTGCCATACGGGAAACGATACGGTATTTTGGCGGAAAGGAGTGGCTATTACGCTGTTAGTGAGAATTTGGATGTAAGTAACATTACAGAATATGCAGAGATTGAACGAGATTTATATTTAAATCCGATTGAAGTAAATGAAGTGATTAGGTTGAACAACGTATTTTTTGATTACAAGAAAGCTTCGTTACAAAAACAATCTTTTGCAGAGCTCGATAGATTGGTGAAACTGTTAAAGGAAAACCTCGTGTTGTCAATTAGTGTGGGAGGGCACTCTGACGATATTGGCGGAGATGATTACAATAAAAAACTATCGGCAGATAGAGCCGCTTCCGTTGTGGTTTATTTAATTAAAAAGGGAATTAAAGAAAGTCGACTTGAAAGTAGGGGATATGGCGAAAGTATGCCTGTTGTGCCAAACGATAGCGATAAAAACCGACAGTTGAACCGGAGGGTAGAGTTTAAAATCGTATCAAATTAAATTCAGAGTGACTCAAATGTAGGAATGTCATTTCCTAATTATAAAACCCAATAGGATTTCTAAATACAACTTTCGTGTACAGAATAATAGTCTGAACATCAGTATGGTAGTGTATGTGCGTTTTGGTGTATTTGCTTTCATTATTAATAAACCAAATAAGCGAATATAAATATTGACCTACTGCGTTTTTCTCGCTTCTTATATGCCGAGAAATAGCTTTACTTTTTATACCCTAAATCCATGAAAAAAGCCATACAGATTTTAGTATTACTGCTGTTGCCATTGTTTCAGCCCCTTAATTAATCAGACATAATTAAGGGGCTGAGACACAGGCAACCTTAATCATTTAGGGAATGTTCATCCTCCAACAAAATCAAATTTAGGCTATCATAACAAGCATAGAAACTGGGAAGTTTTCAGAGACTATTATTTTGCTTTGTCAAATCAATTAGGACAGCACCCTGGTTTTAAACAAGTAAAATTCCGGATCAAGTCAAAAATATTTTTGTTAGATGCCAGTACAGTCAGTTT
>JABSPQ010000452.1 GCA_013214205.1 Flavobacteriales bacterium | reverse complement strand
GATCATAATGCCAGCAAATCAATTCACTTTCATCCGTGTAGGGCTTTGCTTGAATACTGTCATCCACAATGAAAACAGCTTCATTATCAACAAGCTCCTGACAAATTACTTTGGCCTGTTTCCACACATGCTTCTCATTCACAAAACCACTAGATTAAGAGTCGAGTGAATTTATCATGATTTATTACATTGTCTGTAATATCTGATAACCCTGTACACGTTACCTGAAAATAAATGACCATTAAGCCCTTCTGATAAATCTGCAATAAGTTTTCAACATCCATATGTAAATTTATCATTTACAACTGCGCAACACGAGTTACCTAGGTAAAAAAAAAGATAAAAACCCCTTTTTTACTCTTAAAACAATAAAAATATTGTCGAACATTTTTTTTGAAAAATGATTGTAAATTGAGATCTATTTTGATAAATTCTCATAAAAAGGTCTGATTGTTGGTTAGTCCTATTTTGAGAAATTAATTTAAAACAGTAAAAATGAAAAGATTTAAAATATTAGTAACCACAGCCTTAGATATTTGCTTGCCGAGTTTAAGTATGGCACAAAATGAGAACCAAAGTAACAAACAAAACCAAAAACGAACAGAAAGCACCAAAGGCCAAGCTGCTCGAGCGAGTGTTAATAAAAAAGCCATGCAGGCCGATCTTAAAAAGTTTAAGACTAAAAAAATGGCTCCTAAAACACTAAGGATGAGATCGGACATGGATAAAATATTTTCTGCCCCAGATCTAAAAAAGCTTACTTCATTAAGAAGACAAATGGAGATAATGAGAGAAGAAAAAAAGAAAGCTATTGGAGAAGTAAATGAAACTGAAAGACGCAAAACTCCTTCTCCCGAAGCAATTCGAATGCGAGAACTTCACAAAAAACGAAAATTAATAATCGTTCAAGAAGCAGGCGTAATTGGCGATAAATACGGTACGGAAATCGATAAATTTCAAAGCAGAATGGCTGAACAAAGAAATGGCTGCCATTAGAGCAAAGCATGGTGTTAAGGAACGACAAGTTGTTTCTAAACCTGAACCTCACAAGCCAGTTCCGCAAGAAAAGCCTCCTGTACCCGCTAAAAAAGCTGGTGAAAAAGAAAACCAAAGAAAGCATGATCCCAATGTGAAATCGCCGCGAGATCAACATAACTTATCGACAAAACGTGCTAGGTTTATTTTAGCTGATACCAGCGAAAGAAAGCGCTAAAACGATATGGGTCGTTCAATTTGAATGATCCATTTTATTTCAATGGTTTTTCGATTGAAACAGCTTTACGACAGGAATAAGCTTTAGCTCATAAGCAAGCACCCCAAATACAACAGTATATTCGAGCAGCAGAAAAAGCACTTGTTCTTTTATAAAAAACTGACTGTACGAAATATAAGTGAACACTATTAAACCAGACCAATATATTACGTAACGATATTTTGTAAAAACGCTCAATAAAATTAGTGTGGTAATGTACCATGGATGCACGGTTGTTGCAAATAATAAATACACACTAAGAGTTAGCAACATACCTATCATCAACTGCTTTGGTCCTTTTTCTTTTTTCTTAAAAGCAATAAACAGAATAAAAACAAGCGCCACAACAGAAAGTGATGGTCCTACAACAGCAATTAGATTATAGCCAACAATTGCCTTATACACAGCACTAACTAAGAAATAAATACTAGCGTTAAATTCGAAATTTTGAAAGTATAAATCGATGCTCGAAAACATGTGCAACAGCATTGTTTCGTTGATGAAAGGCAGAAAGGAAATCAAAACTATTGCGCCAACTAAACTTACAAATACGATGCCTTTTTTTACTCCTAAATAACTGATCAAAATTGGTAAAAAAATCAACGGAATAAGTTTGGTGGATACCGCTAATGCGAACACCATAGCGGCTTTATGAATTTTCTCATTCAAAAGAAAACAGAAGGAAAATAAGAGAAAAAAGATCATGATTGCTTCAAAATGTAAATTCCCAGTCAACTCAATTATCACCAGCGGATTGAGGGCATACCAGAGTATATTTTTAGCAGGCAACCCAAATATTTTCAGCAATTTCACCCCTATCCAAACCGTTCCAATTTCGGCCGTTAAAATAAATAACCTCATTACCACTATTGCCCCTTTTACATCATCGGGAAAAATATAGCTTGCGACTCCAAAAACAAATTGATGAATTGGCGGGTAAACGCTGTAATATCGGGGAGAATTCAACTCATTTAGCAACGATTCATCAAGCCCCTCTACCCCTCTAAACACCAGCTCTGCCGGTAAAAACTGAAACGGATTAATATTTTGAAGCAAAGAACGACCATCCCAAATAAATCTAAAATAATCGTCGGATAAATTAGGAGTTAGCCACAACAAGGAAATGCGGAATAGCAGTGCTGCAGCCAAAAGAATCTTCACGTTACTCCACAAGCTAACGGTGCGAACGAAATAAACATAAAGACCGAAGAGTGCCCCAAACAGACCAAAAAGCTGATAGATAGAATCGCGCGGTGTAAAATAGGATATGAGGATATAGCCTATCAACGAACAGAATATTAAGACTGCTCGAATTTCCTGCTTTCTTTCTATTTCATTAACCATGATTGCTTTAAAGAATAAAAGAAAATGGTACCAAACCCAAAGGAGAGCATTAAATGGAATGGGAACAATCCAAAATCATTTAATTGAAACGCAACTACTATGCCGTATAGAAAATAAATGGCCAAGGCGCCTTCAATAAAAATAATCCAATCGAGTTTTCTTACAAAATACGCGTTCGACTTCCAATCTTTTCTATCTTCATTTAAATTGAATTTAGGCGTTCTAACAAAAGGGGTTTTACGTCCCATCCATGCTTCTACAACTGCAATGGAGTTGTAGAATGAAAGGCCCATAGAGATGGACAAATACGCGGGAAAGAGATAAATAAATTCACGAAACGCTTTCTTTTTATCCTTGGATCGGCTGGTGTATGATGCCCAATAAAATGCAATTAATATTAGAAAACTCACCAATAACAACGATGCCAATCCGAAGAGTAACGAATATTGCTGATTGTTGTACTTAAAGAACAATAAAGGAATTGAAACAACTGCCGAACTAAAAACACAGATAAAAATAAAGCTGTTCATTAAATGAAAAAGCGCATGCAATTTAGTGACAAAACCCAATTTAGCAGTAAGTACGTTTACAAGATGCTTCTTGGCATTTTCGGCGGCACCTTTTGTCCAACGGTATTGCTGCGACTTTAAAGAAGCAATGGCAACAGGTAATTCGCCAGGCGAATTAAAATCTTCCAAGTAAACAAACTCCCACCCTTTTAGCTGTGCATGGTAGCTCAAATCGAGGTCTTCGGTAAGCGTATCGAACCGCCATCCGCCAGCATCTTCAATACACGATTTCCGCCACATGCCACCAGTTCCATTAAAATTAATAAAATGCCCTGCCTTGTTTCTACCAGTTTGTTCTATCGTAAAATGACCATCTAAACCAAAAGCTTGTAATTTTGTGAGCAACGAATAATCTTTATTGATGTGGCTCCACTTAGTTTGAACCATGCCCACTTTAGCATTATTAAAACGCTTTAAGGTCTCAATAATAAAATTGGGTTGCGGCGTAAAATCCGCATCAAAAATGGCTACAAATTCACCTTTGGATATTAGCAACCCCTCCTTTAACGCCCCTGCCTTGTAGCCTTCTCTATCACCCCTATGAATATGGTCGATTAAAAAACCCTTTGCCTTATACTGATCTACCAAATCTGCCACAAGCTCTTTGGTATCATCCGTAGAGTCGTCTAAAACCTGAATTTCAAACCGATCTTTAGGATAGTTAAATTCGGAAACAGATTTAAGTAATCTTTCAACTACATATTGCTCGTTAAAAATTGGCAACTGAATAGTTACCATCGGGTACACTCCATCAGCGGATAAAGGATGTTCGCCAACTGGGTTTTTGTTGCCTTTTAGTTTCTTCGAATAATTGTACACCAAATTGGCCTGAACCAAACTGTATATAAAAATAAACAGGAGTGCTCCCGAATAAATGAACAATGAAAACAAACCGATGCTCATCTTAATTTAAATAGTGTTGTTATTATTTTATACCCTGCCATAACAGTACCATAAACGGTTCCCGAAATTTTTGACTCTCCTATTCTCTTTCTATAACTCACTGACACCTCACTATAATTAAGTCCTTTTTTAACTACTTTTACTTGCATCTCTACCGTCCAGCCAAAAGTTTTATCAGCCATTTCGAGCATCAATAACTTATCAAATCTAATTGCCCTAAACGGGCCTAGGTCGCCAAACCTAGCACCATAAATTTGCTTGATTAAAAAAGTAGCCAACCAATTTCCAAAAACTTGTTGCGGCATCATAGAACCACTTTCACGCTTTTCCTTCACTCTACATCCAATCACCATATCGTTGCCCTTATCCAATTCTTGCAACAACAAAGGCAATTCGTTGGGATGATCTGAGTAATCTGCATCAATAAACACAACCGTTTTGCAAAGGTCAGCCTTTTCTTCTATCAAATACCTAATACCTCGTAAACAGGCAGTTCCATAACCTTTCTGCTTTTCCAGAAATACAGTTGCGCCGTTTTCTTTCGCTACTTGCCCCGTTAAATCCGTAGAATTGTTATCAATTACAATAACTTCCTCCACCTCTTTCGGAAGGTCTTTTAGCACCAAAGCGATCGAATCTTCCTCGTTAAAAGCCGGAATTATAACGTAAACTCCTTTCATTATTCAAAAGTATGAAGGCTTTCCAATTCACCTTTAGAGTCGTAATGTTTCCATGTTCCCCACGGAAAGCCATGAACCATCACACCTTCTCTAACCAGCACACCCTTTGAATATTCTTTTAAATAGCCATGTTCTTTATCATCTTTTAATCTGAATTCCTTTAAAATTTCCCCATCGGCTCCAAACTCCTTCCACCAGCCATTTCGCACACCTTTTATATAAGGTCCTTGAGAGGCAGTATTGCCATTGGAATGATAATGGATCCAGTATTTTTCTTTGATTCCGTTTACATACCAACCTTCCGATTCGATGCTAGCATCGGCATAATAACTTTTCCAATACGCCTCTTTGACGCCTGCATGAATTTGTCCTACCGATTTAAGAACACCACCCTTATAATATTTTTTCTGATAAAATGCTTTATCGCTAAGCCTTACCCAACGTTCTTCTTTAAGAGAGTTATCTGGGTAAGCATCTTTTTCGTATTGCTCGTTTTGAGCCGTTAGGTTAGCAAATGAAAATACAAACGATATCAATAATATGAATCTCATAATACATTTGAGTTCAATTTTATTTCCGTTTTAGAAATGGTAAGAGGCCCCGTAGAAATCCGTCCTTCTTCGTCGCCATTTTCTAATTTAAGCACTCCTCTAGGGCAAACATCTGCGCAAACACCGCATCCTACACAAGATGACCTAACAATGTTTTCTCCCTTTTGAGCGTACGCCCTAACGTCTATTCCCATTTCGCAATAGGTTGAGCAGTTGCCGCATGAAATGCATTGACCACCGTTGGTGGTAATTCTAAATCTCGATTTAAACCTTTGTACAATTCCTAGGTATGCAGCCAACGGACAACCAAACCTGCACCAAACTCTGTTGCCAAAAAGTGGATAAAATCCTGTTCCTATTACCCCTGCGAAGATGGAACCTATGGCAAATCCATATGCATCTTGAACAACCTGCGTTTTAATCAAGTGAGTTCCTAGCATGTCGATCCATAGCATTTGTTGTACGCCCGAGAAGTAAGTGAACAAGGTTAACGCCGTCATTGCAATAGC
The DNA here is from genome assembly GCA_013214205.1 of Flavobacteriales bacterium. GTDB lineage: Bacteria > Bacteroidota > Bacteroidia > DT-38 > DT-38 > DT-38. The sequence goes on along the minus strand of JABSPQ010000452.1, from coordinate 3,950 downwards.
AAAAACCCATACGCCATGAACAATATAGCGTTCGTATTTCCATACTTTCACCGATTTATCAGAGAGTTGTCGGTAAGGATCGCCCAGTGTTTCTGCTAGTCCTCCACAGCCACAAACCCACGAACAGTACCATCTTTTCCCGAAGAAATAAACCATTACGGGCACTATTACCAGCGTTAAAAAAATACCCCAAACCAACACAAACAAACCAAAGCCACCACTTGCGATTAGTTCATCTAAGTTCCATTTAAAAAAGAAATCGTAATCGAGTGGGAATGCATTTTTGAAGTCGTACCAAGGCTTTTCGAAGCGAACTAAAATCTCGGGAATTAAAAAAGCGAATACTATTTGAAAGAACCATACCGATGTTGTTCTTAGAATCTGATATTTGTTGTGGCGGTATTTAATGTACATCCGAGCCGCCATCACCGTCATTACGGTACAGTATAAAAGGCCATACAAAAACCACTGACTGGCAGCGTTTCCACTTAAACTTATGCTAATAGGATCTACAATGTATACCCAGTTTACAATATAGTCGGGGTTGAAATACAAGAGCATGTAGAAGCCAACTAAAAAAGCGAATGCAAACCAACCTATCCAACCCCTATTGGTAGCGGGATTAAGCCAAACGCCATTATTTTTAGTGGCTGCCGTTCCTCCAGTAACTACCGTTGGAATAATATAAAGCAGCGAGCCTAAAATACCCAGTCCAAAAGTTAAAAACCAAAACAACCATTTGTTATCTCTTACTATTCCGTACCCAGATGACTTAGCTATTTCAAAAGTGAAGCTCGATGCCTTACCCCAGATAACTTTGCCCCATTCGCTATTAGATTTATGAGTTTCGTTAGCTGCTTCGAGACTTGAGATTATTTCGGAAGAAAAAGAAAACGGATTCGAGAACTCTTTGTCAACCACTTTGGTTTTCATGTCGTTGATAAACAACTCGCTCTTTATCCCTTTATCCTTTACAAACTGCTCGAAAGTCTCATTAGTAAGGTTGTATTTCCCTACAAAAATTAGAGAAATAAATATAACCAGTCCGATTATGAACAAAGACAGACCTATGTTTTGTAACGCTTTCAATTTATGATCTACTAAAAATTCGTTTCCAACTTTTCTTTTTTAATTGAATGTTGGTATTGTTTTCTTGGTTGAATTGATCAACGATTTCTTGTTCATGTAATTTGTAAAATTCTGGATCGAAATTGGCGTCGCGTAAACTGCTCATCACCTCATCAATTTTCATTTTACTGGCCAACCACCTGTCCATTACATTGTGTCTTATTCTAATTCCGAAAGCGTTAATTCCTAAGAAGGATCTGGTTTCCTTATCAAAAACAATGTGAATGCATTTTTGTTCATCCTCGTGCTCCCAATAAAACTCCGTTTCGTTTTCTTCTAATTTGTTCTTAATCGATCCATAGGTTTGATACTCGATATCGAAAAATTTTGCAGAGTTAAACCAAATACCGGGGTTGTAAATGGTTTTATTTCCCGTAATGGTTTCGGCAACGGTTTCGCCCATCATTTTGCCTGTATACCAAACCTGTTCAAGGTGTCGCCTGCCTGTTGGATGCTTTTTAAACTCGGCACAATCGCCAATTGCATATACATCAGGTATGCTCGACTCCAAATATTCGTTTACCATTACACCTATCTGCCAATGTACTTTGGAGCTTTCTACAAATTTAATATTGGGGGTTACTCCAACGGTTAAACCAACAAACTGACATGGAATTTCTTCGTCTTTTGAGGTCTTTAAGCTTTTTACTTTTCCGTTTTCATCGGCAATAATTTCACTTAGTTCCGTTTGCAAACGTAAGTCCACATGATGACTTTCTATGTGTTTGGCGATCATTTCGGATTCTTGAACCGGCAAAACTGGGTTCCAAAAGTTCTTTTCGCGCACCAACATGGTTACTTTAATATCTCTCGACAGCAACATTTCGGCCATCTCCACGCCTATCAATCCGCCACCTACAATTACCGCCGATGAAATTCCTTTGGTTTTCTCCTCCATCAATTCGAGGTCTTGGAGACTGTACAATCCTTGTACTCCATCTAAATCTTGACCGGGCCAACCAAATTTGTTTGGTCGAGAGCCTACAGCAATAATTAGTTTATCGTAGGTTAAGTTGCCTTTATCTTGAAGCTTTAGTGTTTTGGTATCCGTATCAATTTCAGTAACAAAATCGTTGATGAGGTCGATTCTATTTTTCTCCCAAAACCAGTCTTCGTAAGGCTTGGTGTCTTTGTAACGCATGTGCCCCATAAAGATGTACATAAGGGCAGTTCGAGAATAAAAGTGATCGGATTCTTTAGAAATCACTGTGATCTTCATATTAGACTTTTTCCTGATGTGACGAGCAGCGGTAATTCCCGATATTCCGTTTCCAATTATTACAACGTGGTCAGACATTGATTTCAATTTTTTTAATTGATTTTACAACTTACCAAAGATAGGGCTTGTTGTGACATATTAGCTGTTTCGATTGTTGATAGTAACACCAAAAATGAACATTTTATTTGTTGGGATTTCGTCTTAAAGTGGACATTTGTTTACATTATGTTACTTAGCTCTGTGCCTTGACCCATGACGCTGCGGTCAGGGTAGACTCTAAAGGACAAGGCCACACACAAACGTCATCTTCGTGATTTCGTTCTTTCGAAATACACGGAGATCTCAATACTAAGAATGCATTTAAACTAATTCTTCAGTGCCTTGACCTGAAGGACAAGGCAAAAAGGCTTGCGTTTACTTTTGGCATTTTTTATTACTTACTCTTTTGCTTTTCGATCTTGGTGCTGGGTTTGCCCTGAAGGACAAACTTAAAACGATACGTTAGGAGCGTTTTCAATTAACTAACTATGCATACTTTTATGGTTCTATGCACAAGCACATTTATAAATTCATTCTATTCGTAATCTCTCTCCTCGCAATTAATTCGGTTGGGTTAGGACAAGAAGAAACGAAAAGCCTCAATACTTATACACCTTCGGTGTTGCTTTCCGAAGGACAGTTTGAGGTGAAGCTGTACAACAACCTTTACACTCAAATAGATTATTTCAACAATGATGGGGAAAAAGTAAACACGGGCAGATCGAGCTATATGGGCAATTTTATTCAGGTTTTGTATGGTGGGGCAAACAATAGAAACATCAATTGGGGTTTCGATATCAATGTCCGTTCCGTACGCCTCGATTCAACCAATACTTCGCCTTTTAAGATTTTCCAGTTCGAAAACAATGATTATTCAAGAACTACAATCGGTTTTATAGGACCTAAAATAAAGTTTGCTCCTTTTAAAAACATCGAAAAACTATCTGTTCAAAGTTCTTTTTGGATCCCTGTTTCTAAAAATATGGAGGGTACTCCATGGCTGGCATGGCAAAAACTAACTTTTTGGACGCAAGTTTTTTACGATTACAAATTGAGTGAGAAGTTCAACCTATTTTCAGAGGTGGATGTTTTAATGAGGATCAAGGAAAAGCAAAGCTCAACTAGTCATGTGATGTTGCCAATAAGTTCTTTTCTGAGTTACTTTCCTAATTCTAAAAGCACCGTTTACGTTAATGCGCAGTATGCGCCAACGATTTCTACGGATGGCTATGCGTATTTCGCTAAGGCTGGTGTTGGTGCAAAACTGCAGTTATTTCCTTCTTTCGAAATTGAGGTTTCTGCTTCTAATTTCTTTGCGGGTAAAAATCAAGGTGCAGGTGGCACTATAGATTTTGGGTTGAGGTATTTGAAGTGACCCCTCGTCCAACCTATGGTTGGACAGCATCCCCTAAACAGGGGAGCTTTATGTTGTACTGAAATAGGTTGACAGATTTATATGTTATTTCTGCTCTAGGTTTACAATGATAGTTTATTCCTGTAATAAGTTTACAGGTTGTTTATAATAGTTCTTCTATCTTCTTTTTAAAGGCCCTGAAGTTTCATG
>JABSPQ010000451.1 GCA_013214205.1 Flavobacteriales bacterium | reverse complement strand
ACTTATTACATTGTCTGTAATATCTAATAACCCTGTACACGTTACCTGAAAAGAACTGGCCATTAAGCCCTCCTGATAAATCTGCAATAAGTTTTCAACATCCATATGTAAATTTATCATTTATAACTGCGTAACATGAGTCAATAACATGGAAGGTGCCACCATGTTAGTGACCGCCTGAGTATTAACAACTTCCAATGCTTTCGATGTAATTGTGAACAATCCGATGAGCCGAATAAGCGATTTTGTCGCCAATAAAATTATTTTTGTTACTTAATAGATTGACCCAATAAACATGCAACGAAATAATCCTCGCCAATTAATATTGACATTTAGCCTTTGCTTGGTAGCAGCTTTCTCTTTTATTGGCTGCGAAAGTAATTTACCTGGACATAAGATTAAGATCAAAGTAACTGGGGTTAACGACACCATTTGCTTTTTAGCCAACTATTATGGTACAAAGCAATATTACAAAGATACGGCTGTGGTAAACGAAGATGGCTATGCGGTGTTTGAAGGCACTGATACGTTGCCAGGTGGTGTTTATTCAATTATTTTACCAGGTACAAGATATTTCGAATTTATTATTGACGATCAGCATTTTACACTGGAAACCGACACTGCCGACTATGTATCGAACATGAAGGTAACTGGTTCTAAGGATAATGAGCTTTTCTACAAGTACCTTAATCTCATCAAAGTAAAACAAGTAGAATCTAAAGAGATAAAGGACAGAATTACCGCTCTAGAAGAAACTCATGATTCGACGGCCATTTATAATGAAATGTTGGTCAATATTGATACTAAGGTAAATGATATTAGAAACGACATTATTGATGAAGGTGGAGACATGTTTGTAAGTGCGATGTTTAAAACAATGAGAGACCCAGTAATTCCCGATTTCCTTCTATTATCAAATGGCAGGAGAGATTCTATAGCTGAGTTTAACTACTACAAAAGTCATTTTTTGGACGAGGTTGATTTAAGTGATACTAGGTTATTAAGATCGCCTGTTTTGCACAAAAGAGTTATTAGGTATTTAGATAATGTTATGATTCAGAAGCCAGATTCTTTAATTAAAGCAATTGACCTTATTTTGGAAAAGACCAACGGAAATTATGATACTTTTAAATACTTCACATCCTATTTAACCAACCATTACGAAAAATCGAAGATAATGGGCATGGAAGCTATTTTTGTTCACATGGCGTTTAAATATTATCTAACTGGCCAAGCCGACTGGGTTGATTCTACACAGCTGTCAAAAATAGAGGAACGAGCAACTATACTGCGACCTTTATTATTGGGCAACAGGGTAGAAAACCTTGTATTAAAAGATGCGATCGGAATGCACCGATCTATCTACGAAATCAAATCGGACTTTACTGTGCTTTGGTTTTGGGATCCTGATTGTGGCCATTGTAAGGAGGCTACACCTGTGTTGAATGATATTTACAATAAGCATAGCCGAAAAGATTTTGAAGTTTATGCTGTAGGTATTATGGAAGAAGAAGGATTAGAGAAATGGCAGGATTTTATTGATGCTAACAATCTAAACTGGATCAACGTAAATGACATTGAAAGAAAGGTTGACTTGAGAAAAAAGTATGATATTTACAGTACGCCAGTACTTTTTCTGTTAGACAAGAACAAGGAGATTATGGCAAAAAGAGTAACAGTTGAATCTCTAGGAGAAATTTTAGAACAAGTAATTGCGCAAGAAGCAGCAGAGAAGAGCAATTAATATGTCGAAATATAGCAAAGGCAAACAGTTTATTTACCTCTCCATATTATTTTCGTTACTATTAATACTTCGCTTTGTAACCAATTTAGAAATCTGTTTTTTTCTAGTTTTTAATTTCGCAGCTACAATTAGCTACATAACAGCACTCAAATTCTTTTTAATCAGCAAACGAAATAAAAAGAAATTCGATTATTTATATGTGGGGCTTTGCACACTTGGTGCAATTTTACTCTTAGCAAATTGGGTAGTAATTATTATGGGAGCTAACTAGAAATCCATTTGAAACTGATCCTTATCTGAATCGTCTTCTTTTTTGGTGAATTTCTTTTTCGGTACTTTTTCCTCCTTCGCTGAATCTTCAGACTTCACTTCAGTTTCGTCTGACACGTCCCCTTCTGTTTTAGTTTCCTCCTTTGTTTCAGACTTCTCTTCTTGAATGTCGGCCTTTTTGGTAAAGATATTTCTCGGCGCTTTCGTCTTCACGTCCTCCTTCGCTGAAGCTTCGATCGACACGTCCTCTTCTTCCGTTTTCTCTTCACTTTTTCCTTCCTCATTCTCAACGCTCACACTCCCATTCTCTTCTTCCGCCTCACCCTCTTCACTCTCATTCTTACTTTCTTCCTCAGGCATCATGGCCTTAAGCAATTCAAGTTCTTCGGCTTCCTCTTCTTCCGTCAACGGAATTAAATCGATGCCCTTAACCTTTTTATAATTCAAGCGATTCCCTAAAGCTTTATATCCTTTAATACTAATAAACTCTTGAAGATCAACGATTTCGTTGTCCCATTCTTTTCCTTTAACAACATTGAAAGTTAAATCGACCTTGGGCTTAAGGTTTAGCGAAATAATTTCGAGGTAAGACTCTTCGTGTTCCGTGATAAAACTGGTTTTCTTATCGCCACCTTCAATCAAGAACCTTTTAACGTAATATTCTTTTTTGTCGCCATCGAAATAAATGGCAGAAATAGGCTTTTCAGGGATCCATTTTTCAATAACAATCATGTCTTCCTCAAAATGCGTACTCAAATCAAAAGAACACAATTGGTAGATACCCGATTGCATGATGGTTAAAATTTTGTCCTCACCCGAAAACTCACCTATCAATTCACCTCTTTCGGAAGTGTTTAATCGTTGAACAGTATCGTCGAACCATATTTTAATAGCCCCTAGAGATGAAGCACCTTGTTCTTTTAAATAAATTTTACTGACTGCATTCTTTGATAAAATATTTCCAGATGCCCCTCTGCCCTTAATTGCTAAATCGGCAAAATCTATATTCAGTTTTAACTTTTTCAGTTTAGGTTTCGGCTTTAAAACCACCCTAATAATTTCCGTTTCTCCATTAGGATTTGCCGTTAGGTACAATATTTTAGAGTCTGCTTTCCCTTTAGTTAATGGATATTCCTTATCGCGAGTAATGGAAGTAACCGAAAATCGTTTCATCATTACATTCCCACCAGGTCCATCTTGATACACTAGGTTGTACGTAGTTCTATCGTCGCCTTTTTTCCAAATACCAATGTGCAGAATATCTTTTCCTAAAAACGCTTTGTCAGTAATTCTTGAAACGGTCATAATACCGTCTTTTCTAATTACAATTACGTCGTCTATATCAGAACAATCGCAAACAAAATCATCTCGTCTTAAGCCATAGCCAGCAAAACCGTCTTCTCTGTTGATGTAAAGTTTTACGTTAGAAATTGCCACTTTAGAAGCAATAATGGTTTCGAACGATTTAATCTCCGTTCTTCTTTCCTTGCCTTCTCCGTATTTTCTTTTGAGTTCTTTGAAATAATCAACTACGTAATCTTTAAGATTATCAAGGTGATGGTTAACCTCTGCTAATTGATCCTCAATTCTTTTTAATAATTCATCGGCCTTAAACCCATCGAATTTTGAAATCCTTTTGATTTTAATTTCTGTAAGCCTTGTTACATCCTCGTCGGTAATTTCTCTTTTCAGGTGCTTAACATGAAGCTTTAATCCTTTATGAATGGCCGTCATTACGGCTTCCCAAGTTTCACATTCCTCAATATCTCTATAGATTCTGTTTTCAATAAAGATTTTTTCGAGCGATGTAAAATGCCATTGTGCTTCTAGTTCATCTCGCTTTATCTCTAATTCCATTTGAGATAACTTCACGGTTAAGTCCGTGGAGATTTTAAGCATTTTATTTACCGAAATAAACTTCGGCGTATCGTCTTCTATAATACAAGCATTTGGCGAGATAGACATTTCGCAATCGGTGAAAGCATATAATGCATCAATTGTATTATCGGGAGAAGTATTGGGTGGCAGCTGAATGATAATCTCTACGAACTCCGCAGTGTTGTCTTCAATTTTCTTGATTTTAATCTTGTTTTTATCATTCGCCTTAATGATAGACTCTATTAAACTAGAGGTTGTGGTACCAAAAGGAATTTCGGAAATCACCAAAGTCTTTTTATCCTCTTGTCTAATTTTTGCCCTAACCCTAACCTTACCACCTCTTAAGCCACCTTGGTAATTAGAAAAATCTGCTGAACCACCTGTTAAAAAATCAGGAACGATGTCAACTTTTCTGCCACGTATGTGACCAATAGAGGCATCAATTAATTCGTTAAAATTGTGTGGCAATATTTTACACGCCAATCCAACAGCAATACCTTCGGCACCATGAGCAAGTAAAAGCGGAAATTTAGAAGGCAAATTAACCGGTTCTCTTCCCCTGCCATCGTACGACGATTTCCAAACGGTAGTTTTAGCATTAAACACCACCTCTAACGCAAACTTGTTCAGTCGCGCTTCAATATATCTAGGTGCAGCCGCCCTATCGCCAGTTAAAATATTACCCCAGTTACCTTGGGTATCAATCAATAATTCTTTTTGTCCTAGTTGAACCAACGCATCACCAATAGAAGCATCACCATGCGGGTGATATTTCATGGTGTTACCAATAATATTGGCCACTTTGTGATAACGGCCGTCGTCTAATTCCTTTAGTGCGTGTAAAATTCTTCGCTGAACAGGCTTAAGACCATCATTAACGTAAGGAACCGCTCTTTCTAAGATTACATACGAGGCGTAATCTAAAAACCATTGTTTGTACATGCCCGAAACATGGAGTATGTTTTGAGGTGAAGCTTCATCAGACGGTGCGCCATCAGGCAATTGTTCCACATTCTCCTCCTTCGCTAAAGCTTCGGAGGACACGCCCTCTGGAGTTTCGTCAGACGTATCATTAGAATCATCAGACTGGTCGAAAGACCCGTCTTGGGGAGTATTGTTTTCGTTTTCTTCTTCCTCGTTTTCTTGCATTAAGCTACATCTAATTGTTCTTCGACTTTATCTTCGCCATCAGTTTGTTTCTCAACTTCTTCGTCTTCGTCATCTTCGTCGTCGATATCCTTTTCAACCACCAAGTTGTCTATAATAAACATCTGTCTATCCGGTGTGTTTTTACCCATATAAAAACTAAGCATCTCAGCAATCGACAACTCCTTGCCAATAATAACAGGCTCCAGTCTAATATCTTTACCAATAAAGTTTTTGAATTCATCAGGAGAAATTTCACCCAAACCCTTAAATCGAGTAATCTCAGGATTTGCCCCCAATTTGCTCAACGCTTCTTGTTTCTCTTTATCTGAATAACAATAATAAGTGTCCTTTTTATTTCTGCAACGGAATAACGGTGTTTGCAAAATATACAGGTGATTGTTCTTTATTAGATCCGGAAAGAATTGTAAAAAGAAAGTAATTAGCAATAACCTAATGTGCATTCCATCAACATCAGCATCAGTAGCCAACACAATGTTGTTGTACCTCAAACCTTCTAAACCATCTTCAATATTTAAAGCGGCCTGTACTAAGTTAAATTCTTCGTTTTCGTAAACAATCTTTTTTGTTAATCCGTAAGCGTTCAACGGTTTTCCTTTCAAACTAAAAACACCTTGTGTATTCACATCTCTTGATTTAGTGATGGAACCACTGGCAGAATCTCCCTCGGTAATAAACAAAGTAGACTCAAGTCTTCTCTCTGCTTTAGGATCGTTGTAATGAACCCTACAATCTCTTAATTTTTTATTGTGAAGATTGGAGTTTTTAGCACGTTCTCTGGCAATTTTTCGAATACCAGCCATGTCTTTACGTTCTCTTTCCGATTGTAAAATTTTTCTTTGAATGGCCTCAGCAACATCCGAATTTTTGTGAAGAAAATTATCCAGATCCGTTTTAAGGAAATCCATTATGAAGTTCCTGATGGTAGCACCACCTTCCTCTACATACTGAGAGCCTAGTTTTGTTTTGGTTTGCGATTCAAACACAGGTTCCATTACCTTAATGCTAACCGCCGCAATAATAGAAGACCGAATGTCTACTGCATCGTAATCCTTCTTAAAGAAATCTCTAATAACCCTAACAACAGATTCTCTAAAAGCTGCTTGATGCGAGCCTCCTTGAGTGGTGTGCTGTCCGTTAACAAACGAATAGTACTCTTCGCTATATCCACCGCCATGCGTAATGGCAACTTCTATATCGTAGCCTTTAAGGTGAATAATTGGATATAATGTAGCTCCTGATATGTTTTCATTAAGCAAATCGAGCAATCCATTTTTAGAATGGTACCGCTTGCCATTAAATATTATTGATAGCCCTGGATTTAAGAAAGCATAATTCCAGATTAGTTTTTCAACGTATTCGGATACAAAGTGAAACTTACCAAATACTTCTTCATCAGGAATAAATTCAATACTGGTACCACCGGTTTCCTTGGTTTTTTCTAAGTTGGCGTTATTGGTTATCTCGCCTCTTGTAAATTCTACCGCTTTGCACTTATCCTCTCTAATTGAAGCTACTTTAAAATAACTAGAGAGTGCATTAACTGCTTTTGTACCAACACCGTTTAGTCCTACAGATTTTTTAAATGCTTTAGAATCGTATTTACCACCCGTATTAATTTTAGAAACACAATCAATAACTTTTCCTAACGGAATGCCACGACCAAAATCCCTAACGGAAACTTTGTTGTCTTTAATGGTTATTTCAATGCGCTTTCCATTGCCCATTACAAACTCATCGATACAGTTATCTACTACCTCTTTTACGAGTACATAAATCCCATCATCGTATGAAGAACCATCGCCCAGTTTACCGATATACATACCGGGACGCATCCTTATGTGCTCTTTCCAGTCGAGAGACTTTATACTATCTTCTGTGTAATTTTCCGACATCCTTTAGATAATTTCCACTTAAAAGCCCTGTTAATCGAGGTTTCAAGAGGTTCAAATGTAGAAAATATATAAAACCCTATCTAGTAGAGTTGCAAACAGTTTTTAACAGAGTTATTAACCGTTTGGTTTTGTTATACGTTGAATTTGAAGTTCATAATATCTCCGTCTTCAACAACGTACTCTTTTCCTTCCATAGAAAGCTTCCCAGCTTCTTTACATGCATGTTCAGAACCCAAAGCAACAAAGTCGGCAAGCTTAATTACCTCGGCTTTAATAAATCCACGTTCAAAATCTCCGTGAATTACACCAGCTGCTTGAGGTGCTTTATCGCCAACATTTATTGTCCAAGCTCTAACTTCTTTAACACCTGCCGTAAAATAAGTAGACAAACTCAACAATTTATAAGCTGTTCTTATTAACACAGAAACACCTGGTTCAAAAAGCCCTAGGTCGTCTAAAAACATTTGTTTTTCTTCGTGATCGTCGAATTGCGCAATTTCCGATTCTGTTGCAGCTGTAATAATAATTACCTCTGCGTCTTCGTTTTTAACAAACTCTTTTAATGCGTCAACATGTGCATTCCCTTTAGTTGCAGCTTCATCGTCTACATTACATACATAAAGAACAGGCTTAGTTGTAAGTAATTGCAAAAGTTTTACAAAGATCTCTGTTTTTTCGTCCGTTTCAAACTCTCTAGCAGATTTACCTTGTTCTAAAATCGCTTTAATCGATTGTAGAATCGCTAATTCTTTAACACCATCCTTATCACCTGTTTTGGCAACCTTGGCAGTTTTCTCAATTCTTTTATCAACCGTTTCTAAATCTTTAATCTGCAATTCGTAATCGATAGTTTCTTTATCTCTTACAGGGTCAATGCTACCATCAACATGAACAACATTCTCGTCTTCGAAACATCTAATTACATGTATAATCGCATCGGTTTCTCTAATGTTAGATAAAAACTTATTACCTAAGCCTTCACCTTTACTAGCACCTTTAACTAAACCAGCAATGTCTACAATTTCTATAACGGCAGGCACAACCCTTTCTGGATTAACCAGTTTTTCCAATTGCATTAGTCTATTATCGGGAACCGTAATTACACCAACGTTTGGCTCGATGGTACAAAACGGGAAATTAGCAGCTTGCGCTTTTGCATTACTCAAACAATTAAACAAGGTTGATTTTCCCACATTTGGCAATCCAACAATTCCACACTTTAGTCCCATTTTCTACGATTATAATTTAAGGCTGCAAAGATATTAATTCCATTGTGTTTTCCATCGTTCAAAACGAGTTCATAAATTCTTTAATCATCTTTCTATTTCGTACTAACATTGTCTAGAGAATTGCGTTTATTTGCGGCTATTATTACCATAATGGTAAGTTTTTAAAGGAGAGTTAGTAAATAATTACCAATTCGGTAATTATTACACAAAGAGATTAAAATTTAGATAATGGCCGAAATAAGTGAAATGAAAAACGTTTGTTCTCAAGTGAGAAGAGACATTGTAAGAATGGTGCACGCTGTAAACTCTGGACATCCTGGTGGATCTTTAGGTTGCGTTGAATTCTTTACTGCTCTATATTTTGAGGTTATGAACCACGATCCAAAGAATTTTACAATGGATGGCTTAGACGAAGACATGTTCTTTTTGTCTAACGGACATATTTCGCCAGTTTGGTATAGCGTATTGGCAAGAAGCGGATACTTTGAAGTTTCGGAATTAGCTACATTCAGATTATTGAATTCAAGATTGCAAGGCCACCCTGCAACAGAAGAAGGATTAGAGGGAATTAGAATAGCTTCTGGTTCGTTAGGCCAAGGGCTTTCTGTAGCAATTGGCGCAGCGCTCACAAAAAAATTAAACGGAGAAGATAGCATCGTTTACACTTTACATGGTGATGGCGAAATGCAAGAAGGACAGATTTGGGAAGCTGCTATTTATGCTGCTGCCAAAAAGGTCGACAATCTTATTTCTTCCATAGATTTTAATGGTCAGCAAATAGATGGTTCTACAGAAGATGTGATGTCTTTAGGAGACCTTAAAGGAAAATGGCAAGCTTTTGGATGGGACGTAATGGAAAGCAATGGTAACGACATGGAAGATGTTGTTGCTAAATTAAAAGAAGCTAAGACAAGAACGGGTAAAGAAAAACCTGTTATGATTATAATGACAACGACCATGGGTAATGGTGTTGATTTTATGATGAAAGATCATTCTTGGCACGGTATTGCGCCAAACGACGAACAGTTGGCAGATGCTCTTAACCAGTTAAGTGAAACTTTAGGTGACTATTAAAAGAAAATATTTAAATCTATTCTCGGCGTTTCGCGGTTTACATTTTCTTTTATTATCCCTCTTTGTTTTATTAGGCTCTTCTAATTTAAGAGCTCAAGCCACAAACACTCCTGAAAAAGAAGTTATAACACGAATTTTATTTGTGTTTGATTGCTCTAGAAGTATGTTGGCCGATTGGAAAGGCGGCGACAAAAAGATTCATGTTGCAAAACGACTTCTTAAGGAGACTATGGATAGTCTCTCTACTTTAAAAAATCTAGAATTAGCTCTTAGGGTATATGGACACCAAAGCTTTGTTCCGCCTCAAGATTGTGGAGATACAAAACTTGAGGTTCCGTTTGGTCCTGATAACTTTGAGAAAATCAAACAGAAACTAGACGAGATTCAAGCAAAGGGAACTACCCCTATTGCTAGATCTTTGGAAAAAGCCGACCAAGACTTTACACCTTGCGATAATTGCAGAAACATTATCATACTTATTACAGATGGTATTGAAGCTTGCGACGAAGATCCTTGCGCTGTATCATTAATGCTGCAAAGAAGAAACATTGTACTTAAACCTTTTGTAATTGGCATTGGAATGGAGAAGTCATTTACAGACGTATTTAAATGTATCGGAAATTATTTTGACGCTTCTAACGAGGCTACTTTTAAGTATGCGTTGAGCATTGTTGTTAATCAAGCTTTAAATAAAACTACAACTCAAGTTAATTTGTTGGACATGATGGATGAACCAACAGAAACTAATGTGAACATGACTTTCTACGATAACAAAACAAAGATTATCAAATACAATTACATGCACACTTTGGATGGAAAAGGCAATCCTGATACGGTTTATTTGGATCCTTTAAGTAAATACAGAATGGTAGTGCATACAATTCCTCAAATTGTTTTAAAAGATATTGATATCCGTTCTGGAAGGCATAATATTATAGGTGTTGATGCGGCTCAAGGAGACATTATTATAAAGCAAGGTGGCGCGGCTGCACCCAAAAGCAAAAAATATGCTTGCATTATGAGAAAGCAAGATGAAATGGAAACAATAAATGTTCAAAATATAGATGAAACAGTTCGCTATCTTGTTGGGAAATATGACATCGAAATACTAAGTTTACCACGCGTGATTATTGAAGATGTAAAAGTTACGCAAAGTCATACCACTACGGTTTACATCCCCTCTCCTGGCCTAGCTGTAATTAGTGGACTAAGCGTGGGTTATGGAAGTGTGTATGAGGAAAAGAATAACGAATTAATATGGGTTTGCAACTTAAGTGAAGTTTTTACAAGAGAATCTTTATCGTTGCAACCAGGAAGATACAGGGTTGTGTTTAGAGCAAAAGTGGCTAGAAAATCACTGTATACTATTGAAAAAAAGTTTAAAGTTGAATCGGGTAAAACTGTAAGTGTTAAATTGAATTAAGAGATGGCAAAAATTGCATATACTGAAAAAAAGGATACCCGTTCGGGTTTTGGTGCTGGATTATTAGAAGCTGGTAAAAAGGACGAAAATGTAGTAGCATTGTGCGCGGATCTTACAGGGTCGCTGAAAATGAATGCGTTTGAAGACGAATTTCCAGATCGTTTTTTCCAAGTAGGAATAGCCGAAGCTAATATGATGGGCATGGCAGCTGGTTTAACAATGGGTGGCAAAATTCCATTTACTGGTACGTTTGCAAACTTTTCTACTGGTAGAGTTTACGATCAGATAAGACAATCTATTGCATACAGTAACAAAAATGTAAAAATTGCTGCTTCTCATGCAGGTTTAACTTTAGGAGAAGATGGTGCAACGCATCAAATACTAGAAGACATTGGCATGATGAAAATGTTGCCTAACATGACGGTTATTTGTCCTGCTGATTACAACCAAACCAAAGCAGCAACTATTGCAGCTGCCGAATTTGAAGGTCCAGTTTATTTAAGATTTGGACGTCCAAAGGTACCAAACTTTACAGCTGCTGATAAGAAATTTGAAATTGGTAAAGCAGATGTTATTATTGAAGGAACCGACGTTACCATTATTGCTACCGGCCACTTGGTTTGGATAGCAATAGAAGCAGAAGAAATTCTTGCAGAAAAAGGAATTAGTGCTGAGGTAATTAACATGGCTACTATTAAACCTCTTGATGCACAAGCTATCATCGATTCGGCTAAAAAAACAGGTTGTGTTGTAACTGCAGAAGAGCATCAGTACAATGGTGGTTTGGGCGAGAGTGTAGCACGTGTACTTGGACAAAACACCCCTACTCCTATTGAAATGGTAGCTGTTGACGATAGCTTTGGAGAAAGTGGAACTGCGGATCAATTGATGGAGAAGTACGGCATTAGCACTACAGGCATTGTGAACAGTGTGGAAAAAGTAATATCTAGAAAATAATGAAACACACAATTATACAGTACATCTCTGTTTATGTTTTCGTTTTTGCATTAAGCTGTGCAGCGCAAAGTGAAGTTAACGATTCTACCGATGTGGTTGATCCACTTCTTCCTGAAGTGCCTGCATTATCGGAAGAAGAAATAGCTGCTAAACAAAAAAAGGAGAAAAGAACAATTATCACTAAACGCATGGAGCTTTCCGAAGAAGACTCTATTAAGTTTTGGACTGTATATGACAAGCACATGCCTATTAGGGAAGAAATCAGAATAGATTTTATTGAACTAAAAAAAGAGAACGCAAAAAAGGCAACCATAGAAAGAGGAATTGCCATGTTGCAACAAAGAACAGATATAAAGCAGCGTGATCTTGATTTCGAAATTTCCTTTAACAAGGACATGACGGAAATTATTACAGCTCAAAAAATGGTGATGTTGTACCGAATGGAGGATGCGTATCGTAAGAAAATGGCGCAGCAACGTAAACGAAAAAAGTCTCAAGAAAGAATTGCCAACAAGCGCGTTATTCAGAACAAGAATGCTAATGCACGTACAAACGGGATTCCTACGGAGTAAATATTAAGCTTGAAGTGTTAAGTTTTAAGTCTCTAAGATTAAAACTTGAATTATAAAGCAAAAAAAATCCCAATCTAGTATAACCAGATCGGGATTTTAAGTTTAAGTATTTGACCTAATTGTAATTTAAAACTTTACCCTTTTGTTTTCTTAATTGTCTTCTCATTCCTTCTATAGCTTGATCTGCTGCTGCCTCGAAAGTATCTGATTCGGCACTAGCAAAATGCTTAGAATTTGGAATATTAACTTTAATCTCTACAAGTTTATTTCTTACTGAACTTGAACCTTCTAACTTTAAATAAACTTCGCAGGATAATAAATCTGCTAATTTCTTTAAGCCTTCTACTTTAGTTTCTATCAACTCAATTAAGTCGCCTTTTGGTTCAAAATGTATCGCTTGAATATCTATTTGCATATAAATAGTATTTAAAAGTGAGTAAAACAAGTACATAAATGCACTCGATATGTGATAATAATATACGAGTTAAAACTGGGTTCGTCTTAATTTATTGTAAAAAAAATCATGTATTTATTTATCTATCAGAACCATTGTAACTACTTACCTATAGAACACCCAACTCAGAACCAATGTATTACAGCACGTTATGAAATTTAAAAGAATTTGACTACCTATTTTATAATAACCCAAATATTATTTTAAATAGAGCAAGCTAATACCAATATTCGATCATTTAACACTACCTGTTTTCCTTGATTTAAATTAAGGTGCCCAATTAAATTCGTATATTTAAACTTAACCACAAGTAGTATAAAGTTTGGAAAACAAAGTTGAACGAAGGATAATTTTATTGCTAAAAATTGCCACATTCTGCATGTTCATCGGCAGATGGTATGGTCATAGATATCACAATCCTCCATACATGGAATTCTTTTGGGACGAACAAATCTTAGGAGGCGTGGTCAAGTTTTTTCTCGGCATGGAGTTTCATGAGTATACACAAACTGGCTCAATATCTGGCAACATCAGAAACTTTATACATTCGGTTGGTTGGCTTTTTGGCTTCACTGGTTTAATTGCTTTGGTAGCAGACCGACTAAAACAATTAGATTATAAAGTATTACTATTGGGCCCCTTAGGATATGCGCTACTGGCTTCTTTATCGTATATAAATTCAGACTACCTTGATGAGCGTGGTGGTTTGTTTATTGTGCTGACCATTTTTAGCCTTGCGCCAATTGTGGCGTTTCTTTTATTAAAAAAGGACCGGTTCGTTCTCCTATTTTCAGAAAATATTTACCCTCTATTTTTACATCTTGCAGGCGTTTTTATGTTTGCATTGGCGGTAATAACTTGGAAGGACCGATTTTTCACATCGGCTCAGTTTTTTGAGTTTGCCATTCAGTTGGGTCTACCCTTTTTACTTTATCACGTAATTTTTAAAACAATAAGCATTCGAGCATTGGTGCTTACAATTAAAATATTGTGTGCAATTACTTTTGCCTCGCATGCCTTTTATGCACTTGGTATTTACAACGCACCTGGCTATTGGCCAAGTATGGTGATGAATATATTAGGAGTAAGTCAAAGTGTAGCAGAACAAATACTGTTCTATGCAGGCTTTTTAGATATTATAGCAAGCATATTAATCTTCGTTCCGGGGTTTGCTGCATACGCGCTCTATTATATGGTTTTTTGGGGATTTGCTACAGCAGTTTCTAGGTTATGGGGAAACTTCCACATGAACATGATACTGTCTAGTATCGACCAATGGTGGTATCATGCCGTATTCAGGCTTCCACATGGTATACTTCCTTTAATATGTATATTGATGTACAGAAGCGGCATAGATCTATTTTCTAAGGCTAAGATTTCTATAGATACGCAATAACCTATATTTTCTAACTAGTACTAACAAAAAAAGTCCCGCATAAGCGAGACTCTTTTTATATGTGTATACAAGTTGTGTTCTTAATTGGTAACAACTATTTTCTGAGCAAAACTGCTTTTGCCTGTTCGTACTTTAACCAAATAGACACCTGTTTTAGTTCTCGATAAATCTATTGAGCGAGTTCTGGCTCCACCATTAAAAACTCTTTTACCATCCATAGAGTACACTTCAACACCCGTTACAGCTTTACTTGTTTGGATGCGTAATCTACCTGGTAAATCCTGATATACTAAATCTCTAACAACCTCCCGATCGTTAATACTAGAAAAGCAATCTATACCTATGGCTCTACTTTGTGTACAGCCGTAATTGTCGGAAACAGTTACCGTATAAGTTCCATTACAAAGACCGCTTATGTCTTCTGTACTGCTTCCATTAGACCATGTATATGAAGTTACATCTGCTGCTTCTAGGAAAACAATTTCAAAGTAATCTATCGATCCTGTAACACCGTTACCATCACAATCCCATGCCGACAGGTACCAATAATCTGTAGTAATTACATTGCTCAACGCAAAAATATTATCCGTAAAGTTGTCAATCGGCTTCCATTCACCTGTGTAAGGTGCCGTTCCTGTAGATATAGACTCGGTTGCATCTCTTGTAAAACAAGCCATATCTATATTTTCCCCTGCTGGTAAATCACCAGGAGCAATTAAATTAAGTTCTTTATAACCTCCGCCCGCTGTTATTCCAACTACTTGCACCGTTAAGTCTGCAGGGCTGGGATGAGTAAAGCTCACACAAATAGATATAATACTGTTGTTATCAACCTTAGCATATGAAAGCTCAGGAATAAAATCAATGTAATAAACATCACTTTCGCAATCGCCATCTTTTAAAGCGGTTCTACCACCGTAATCCGACGATGTAGCACTAAAGGTTGAAGTTTGCGCTCCAACATTTCCTGCTATTGTTAGGTCTATAGAGCCATCGCAAGCAGTTTCGCAATCAGATGTACCTGCGATAGTTTCTGTAATAGCAATCATCGTTGGGCTTCCTATAGTAAATGTAGCTGTTTGCGAAACTCCATTCCCTCCGTCATCAGTAACGGTAATAGTATATGTTCCTTCGCAAAGGCCAACCGAGACAGACACGCTACCTGCTTCTACATCATCCCCACCTTCGCCATTAGACCAAGAATAATCGTAAGGAGCAGTACCACCAGTAATTAATACTGAAGCCATTCCATCGCAAGCTCCATAACATACTTCATCAGTTGAATACTCAAACAATTCAAACTCACTAGCTCCTTGTGCATCAATAATTACAGTAGAAGATTCATCACAATCCCAAATATACAGACCATCAGGCGTTGCAAATCTGTCTGCATCATCCACCGATTCTGACGATCCAGACATTCCAATTCTAATTACTTTAATTTCAATTTCGGTAGGTGTAATAAATACCCATCTTATTTGATCGAATTCACTATAACATTTCGTCCAACTTTTAGAGTCTTCATCTTTATACAAAGGTGCTCCCCAACATCCTTCACCTACGTACACAGTACCATTCCCGTCAATCATAAAATCCTCATCGCAAGCAGGGCCTCCAGAACAAGGCGCTATTTTCTCTGTGGTTTTACCTGTGTGTGCATCTGACTCTACAACCAATGCCACTTTATAATCATAGAAATACTGTGCCCATGCATTGTATTGAGTATTCTCCTCCGACTTCCATTTGGTATGAGGTCGCATCGGTGTATGGTAAATCGCTGTTCTGTAAGTAAAATCCTGACTAGCAATTAAATCTTCTTCTAACCAAGTTCCTTGATTTCCACCAGGAGTTATCTCTGTATTAAGCACGTATGCCTTCCACATATCGCCACCAAAAGCAAGTGAATAATACTCGTTGTTATTACCGCCGTCTGGGTTAGCTCCATCAAAAATCTCTTCTATATCTCCCCTATTCTCATGATTTCCTGTTGCACCAATAATTGGAATCATTTTCCCATCCTCACGAGTGGTTAACTGCCAATCGTTCAACCATTTTTTCCAAGATGCGTCGTCCGCACTATTTGTGTAATCACCTCCAAAATACACCAAGTTCGGGCTTAGTTTTCGCACAATGTCAAATCCATTTCTTCTAACATCATGATTTGAACGAGTATCTCCACCCGCTATTATAGACATCGCTTCTGGTGAATCTGGTTGAGTTTTGAACCAATATCTATCACCTGCTGCACCATTATCTAATACGAAATAATAAACTGTATTTGGTGTTAACCCAGCAAGTCTGGCAAACCTACTTTTCATTCCGTGGCTATCTTCTATTCTATCCACAACATGACTATCAGTATAGCTTTCAGATACAGTACCTTCATCGGTAGTGCCGTAATAAACAGTAGCGTCAACTCCACTTACTTGATCCCATCCAATTACGATAGTAGTAGCAGGATCATCTCTATAAGATAAACGATATCTGATGGCCCCTGCACCGTCTTGCGCATAAGTTGACAGAACGCTGAAAAGCGAGATGATTAATGTGATGTATAAGTAAGGTGACTTCATATTTTCTAGAGGATTTGTTAGCATATAATATAAATCTAAAATCTATTTCTAAACTGTAATAGTTCAAACAAACTGAATAGGCTTCACTAAAAACCACAATTTGTTTCTTTAAACTTACTTAAAAAACGATTGTTTAAAGGAGTTAATCAAGGGAGATTTTCACAATATTGAAACTCTAAGTCAAATAACTCTTCATTATTAATAGGGCAAAAAAAAAAGTCCTGCATAAGCAGGACTCTTTCTTCTATAAGTATTAACTATTGTTAGTTCTTAACAACAACTTTTTGAACAAAGTTTCCTTTGTCAGTTCGTACTTTAACTAAGTACATACCTGATTTTTCTCTCGACATATCAATTGTACGAGTTCTGGCTGTACCAGTAAACACTTTTTTACCATCTACATTGTAAACATCTACACCAGTAACAGATTTACCAGTCTCGATTTTCAATCTGCCTACTCTGTCTTGGAATACACGGTCGCTAACATTATCACGATCTGCAATTCCAACCGGACAACCTACATCGATGCTTTTAGCTTGGCTACATCCGTTGTTATCTGTAACAGTAACTGTATGCGTTCCATAACAAAGTCCTGTTATATCTGCTGTTGTTGTTGTTCCGTCAGACCACAAATAAGTTGTTTGATCAACACCATCACTAAAGGTAACTTCAAAGTAATCTATCGATCCTGTTTGTCCGTTTCCATCGCAATCCCATGCAGATAAATACCAATAATCAGCTACCACGGTACCATCCAAGATAAAACCAGGATCTGTAAAATTATCATTTGGCATCCAATTGCCCGTATAAGGAGCTGTTCCTGTAGCCATTGAAACTGTAGCATCTCTAGTAAAGCAGGCCATATCTATATTTGCTCCACCTGTTAAATCTCCAGGAGCAACTAAGTTTAGATTTTTATATGCACCACCATCTGTAATGGCAACAACATCAATCTTAAGGTCTGCAGGATTAGGGTGAGTGAAACTCACACAAATAGACACAATTGAATTTTCATCCACATTATCATATCCAAGCGTAGGAGTAAAATCAATGTAATACGCATCAGCATTACAATTACCATCATCCATATCGTTCGCACCACCATAACCAGAACCGGTAGTAGTAAAGGTTGTTGTTGGAGCTCCAATGTTGTCTCCAGTTACTGTAAGATCAATTGATCCATCACAAGAAACTCCACAATCGAATGCATCTACTACAGTCTCTGTTATTGAGATCATATTAGGACCACCAACTGTTACAGAAGCAGTTAATGAAGCGCCAGCATCATCGCTTACAGTAATAGTATAAGTACCCTGACATAAAGTACTAGTTGTAGAATGATTTCCAGCATTTACACCAGTACCACTTGCACCATTAGACCAGTTATAGTTGTATGGACCTGTACCGCCTGTAATAGTTGCAGTAGCCATTCCTGAACAATCACCATAACAAGCTTCTGATGATGCAGTACCAAATACGGCAAGAGCGCCACCAGCTGGTGCTTCAATTACAATTGAACCTCCGTCACAATCCCATATATCTAAACCATTAGGTGTTGTAAATCTAGCTGCATCATCAACAGATGCTGAACCTCCTGAAGTCCCTATTCGAATTACTTGAATCTCAATTTGTGAAGGCGAAATAAATACCCATCTAATCTGATCGAACTCACTGTAACATTTCGTCCAACTTTTTGAGTCTTCGTCTGCATATAAAGGTGCACCCCAGCATCCTTCGCCTACGTATACTGTTCCATCAGCATCAAGCATAAAATCCTCATCGCAACCACCGCCGCCGTTACAAGGAGCAATTTTTTCTGTTGATTTTCCTGTGTGAGCATCTGATTCAACTACCAATGCTACTTTATAATCGTAGATGTGTTGAGCCCAAGCGTCATATCCATTATCGTATTCTGCTTTCCATTTAGTATGTGGTCTCAATGGTCTGTGGTAAATAGCAGTTCTATAAGTATAACCTTGACTTGCTGCTAAGTCAGCTTCAAACCAAGTTTCTTGATCTCCACCAGCAGTAATCTCAGTATTAAGCACGTAGGCTTTCCACATATTTCCAGCAAAACCTAATGAATAATACTCGTTATTGTTACCTCCGTCTGGATTTGGTGTATCAAAGATCTCTTGAACATCGCCTCTATTCTCGTGGTTACCTGTTGCTCCTACAATTGGAATCATTTTACCATCTGCTCTAATAGTTAATTGCCAATCGTCTAACCATTTTTCCCAAGAAGCATCAGCAGCAGTATTCGTGTAATCACCGCCAAAATATACCAAGTTAGGACTTAACTTTTGCACAATAGTAAATCCATTCCTTCTCACATTGTGATCTGACCTTGTATCGCCACCAGCAATAATAGACATCGCTTCAGGAGAATCTGGTTGAGTTTTAAACCAATATCTGGTGCCTGGTGCACCGTTATCTAGCACGAAGTAATAAATTGTGTTAGGAGTTAAACCAGTAAGTCTTGCAAACCTAGTTTCCATACCATGGTTATTGTCTGTTCTATCAACACCATGATTACTTGGATAATTTGCAGTAACAGTACCCTCATCGATAGTACCATAATAAACTGTAGCATCTGCTCCATTTACTTGATCCCATCCAATTACAATTGTAGTTGCTGGATCGTCTCTAAAAGATAAACGATATCTATCTGCCCCTGCTCCATCTTGCGAAATAGCTGGCAGCATATTAAATAACGTGATTAATAAGGTAAGTATTGGTATGTAGGTTTGTTTCATTCTGTCTAGGTTTTAATTAAAGTTTCTATTTTCGATATAGAATTAAAGACAAACAGGCAATTGTGAAATGAAACTAGAAATGCACCTTGGTGTCTAATTATACATCTGGTTGGAATTAAAAATATGCATAACCTTTTGTCTATACCTGCTACAACCCAATAATTTTCACCAAATATGACGCTCATTGCAGAAAATAATTCCTTAACAGAGAATCACTTACAGAATATTTCAATTGATATTCGTTTATTAGCGAATGTTCGCCGATTATTACGAACAATTGAACAAACAAATGCGGCATGATTTTGCATAATCATCGGTGAACCGACATTCTAATTAATTATGTATCATTAATTTACAACTTAGTGCCACAGACCTACTGACAACAGGCTAAACCAAAGCACATTTCTTACTACCTAAAATCGTAGAATTGGGTTGGAGTGATGCAGCACGTAAGCGGAATGTCGTGGTCGTAAATATCCTCAATCACATCAACAGGATCTAGGATTGAAACTCCCACCTTTATAATATCCGGCTTGCACCCCACTAAAAAATTATCGTAGAAGGCTTTTCCATAGCCTACACGCATTCCATTTAAATCGAACGCCAATAAGGGCACCAGAATCAAATCTATCTCGTTGTCGTTAAAATGTTCTGCATTTACGGGTGTCGGAATCCCCCATTCATCATCTTCAAAGTGAGTTTGATCGCTAAACTCAAGGCTTTCCATGGTAATGGTATCAAAATCGCTTTTGGAAGTGATGGTTTTTATCTCTGGAAATTGACTCCACAACGTATTGACAATTACTCTTGTATCAATCTCGTTTCGGCTCAACATCGGAATGAATGCGTGAACATTGTTAACCTCGCGTAAATCTACGTTTTCAAAAAAACTTTGAGATATAGCATCACTAAATTCGGCCATTTCCGAAGCATTGAACCTTAATCGTAACTTCGAAAACTGTCGTCGGATATCTGCTTTAAGCATAGTTTCAAGTATTTATTCTACCACATGACCAAATAAGTCATAATGTTCGGCAGAATCAATTTTTACTTGATAAAAATTTCCAACAATTAAATTTTGAGCAGTATTTTCTATAAGAACCTCGTTGTCAACATCAGGACTGTCGCACTCCGTACGGCCAATGTAAACTTCTTCTTCTTTTCTATCGATAAGCACTTTAAAAGTCTTACCAATTTTTAATTCGTTCAATTCTAACGAAATTTCGCTTTGAGCATCCATTATTTCATCCGCTCTCGACTGTTTTACCTCTTCAGGTACATCATCTTCTAGTTTAAACGCATGCGTATCGTCTTCGTGAGAATATGGGAACACGCCTAATCTATCAAATTTCATTTCTTTAACCCAAGCCAGCATTTCCTGAAAGTTTTCTTCAGTTTCTCCTGGGTAGCCAGTAATCAAAGTGGTTCTAACCGTAATTCCAGGCACACTTTCCTTGATTTTTATTAAAAGGTCAGTCGTTTTTTTCTTGGTAGTACCTCTTCTCATACTAGCCAAAATATTGTCGGAAATATGCTGAAGAGGAATATCTAAGTAATTACAAATATTAGATTTCTCTTTAATTACCTCTAATATATCTTCGGGAAAACCTGTAGGGAAAGCATAATGTAACCTGATCCATTCAATTCCTTTAACATCAGATAATTTATTGAGCAACTCGGCCAAGTTTCTTTTCTTGTAAATGTCCAAGCCATAATAAGTTAAATCTTGAGCAATTAAGATCAACTCTTTTGTTCCGTTGTTTGCCAACGATTCGGCCCTTGATACCAATTCCTCAATAGGAACAGATTCGTGCTTGCCACGCATTATAGGGATGGCACAAAACGAGCAAGGTCTGTCGCAACCCTCCGAAATTTTAAAGAACGCAAAATGAGCAGGAGTGGTAAGCAATCGCTCACCCAAAAGTTCTTTCTTGTAATCCGCCTTAAGCGTTTTTAATAAGCGAGGTAAATCTTTTGTACCAAAGAAGCCATCTACTCCAAGATTTTCTTTTCTAAGGTCGTCGCGGTAGCGTTCCGATAAACAACCAGTAACGTAAAGCTTTTCAATCAGACCGTCTTTTTTACCTTGCGCGTATTGCAGAATGGTATCTATCGATTCTTGTTTAGCTGTCTCTATAAATCCACAAGTATTTATTATTACTGTAGAAATATCGTCGTCGTTAGATTCGTGAACAACATCAAATTTATTGTTCTTCAGTTGCCCCATCAGCACTTCCGAATCATAAATGTTTTTTGAACACCCTAAGGTGATTACGTTTACTTTATTTTTTTTGAGGGTTTTGGTCTTCATTTATTCACCAAATAATGCGTCCACGTAGGCACGCTTGTTAAATACTTGCAAATCTTCCTTCTTCTCTCCCAACCCAATGTATTTAACAGGAATTTTAAACTGATCTGAAATTCCTAAAATCACACCACCTTTAGCAGTACCATCTAATTTTGTCATGGCCAAAGCAGTTACCTCGGTAGCATTAGAAAATTGGCGGGCTTGCTCAATCGCATTCTGACCAATAGACGCATCTAACACCAACAATACCTCGTGAGGAGCATTTGGAATTACCTTTTGCATTACTTTCTTAATCTTAGAAAGTTCGTTCATCAAATTAATCTTGTTGTGCAGTCTTCCGGCTGTATCAATTAAAATAACATCTACATCTTGTTTTTTGCCCGATTCCAACGTATCAAAGGCAACCGAAGCAGGATCTGAACCAATTTTTTGCATCACAATTGGCACGTCTACCCTTTCGGCCCAAACTTGTAATTGCTCTATTGCGGCAGCTCTAAATGTATCTGCTGCTCCAATCAATACTTTTTTACCCGCTTTTTTAAATTGGTAGGCCAGTTTACCAATGGTAGTTGTTTTACCAACTCCATTAATGCCAACCACCATAATT
This sequence comes from Flavobacteriales bacterium, assembly GCA_013214205.1. Taxonomy (GTDB): domain Bacteria; phylum Bacteroidota; class Bacteroidia; order DT-38; family DT-38; genus DT-38. The sequence goes on along the minus strand of JABSPQ010000451.1, from coordinate 22,199 downwards.
ACATATGGATCGCTTTGTTGTGGTATAGTAAATTCTGTTTCGTTGCCAGAATCAACTTCTTCTAATAGATTCCCTATTTCTTCTTTAAGAATTGTGTTGAGTTCGGAAGTTCCTAAATATTTATTTTCAGCAACTCGTTTTTCTACTCTTTCAATAATTTTAATGGTGGTATCTACTCCAACATCAGAAGTAACAAGTATTTCTTCTAAGTTATCTAATACATCCGCATCCACAGTGGATTTACCTGCAACAGCCCGACCGATTTTTTGAAAAACGCTTTCCTTCGTTTTTTCAAGGCCCTTGCTTAGGTCTTCTTTCTTCTCCTTAGAGAATAGTCCGAAAAATGCGTGAAAAATCATAATGTAATATATAAAAAAAGCTTCTCTCAAAAATTGAAAGAAGCTTTTAAATTTCGTGAACGGGAAATTAACTCTTAGCGAAAAAGTCTTTCACTTTGTCTTTGTGTACAATTTCCTCTTTGAATTGGTAAGCACCGTTTCCTCTTTGCTTAACCAACTTAATTACTTTGGTAAAATCTTTACCACCACCTTTACCTAACGTAGCAACTACTTTCTTAGCCATAACTTATTATTTAATTTCTTTGTGAACTGTGTGTTTTTTCAATACAGGATTGTATTTCTTTAACTCAATTCTTTCTGGAGTGTTCTTTTTGTTCTTAGTCGTAATGTATCTAGACATTCCCGCCATTCCACTCTCCTTATGCTCGGTGCACTGAAGTATTACCTGTACTCTATTTCCTTTTTTAGCCATTTCAATTAATTAAGAGGTGCAAAAGTAAATAATATTATCCAATTATCGCAAGGTTTTGCACTACTCTTCAATAACTTTTACATAGAACAAATTTTCCATTACCGAGAAGGAGTCTAATTCCTTGCTATCCAACTTCATAAACTGCCATTTATTTGTTGGATAAATAAACACAGGCTCCCCTTTTTTAACTGATATTTTAATTGGCATATCAAACCCATCAACATCGGCATCCCATTTATACTCAACATTATATACGCCATACACCTTCACGATACGATATTTAAAAATAGGCGGATTACTGTATTTTAAGTACTGATCAAAAATATTGGTTAAATCTTTACCAGCATGTTTATTTATATAATTAACAATATCAGGAGTAGTAATTTGTTGGAGAGCAAAATCTTTTTGAATGCCTTTAATTATTTTAAACCAGGTTTCATCATTGTCGATAACGTGACGGATTGTATTGAGCATTAAAGCTCCTTTTAAATACATGTCACCACTTCCTTCATGATTAACATTGTACTCGCCAATAATAGGCCTATCGTTCGAAATCCTATCCTTAGCACCATTAACGTATGCCATTGCCTTTTCGTAGCTCATTAAATACTCTATGTACAAGCATTCTGTATATGTGCCAAACGATTCATGAATCCACATATCAGCCATGTCGGCCATGGAAACATTATTTCCCCAATATTCGTGAGCGGTTTCGTGAATCAATAAATAGTCAAAAAGAAAATCGTTGCCAGTTCCGGGTTTAAGTGCACCTCGATACCCCGATTGATAGTTGTTTCCGTAAGCAATTGCACTTTGATGCTCCATGCCTAAATAAGATGTTTCTACCAGCGCGAAGCCATCTCTAAAGAACGGATATGGTCCGAAAAAATGCTCGTAGCTCTCTAACATTGGCTTAACTTGTTCGAATTGTTTAATGGCTTCCTCCTTATTATACGACAGAACATAGTAGTCTAAGGCGAGCATTTTACCTCCATTCAAACAACTGTCTTCAATATGAACATAATCGCCGATATAAATTGAAACGTTGTAGTTGTTGATGGGGTAGCTCACAAACCATTCCGACATTTCGAGTTTTTCCTCTGGAAGGCTTTCTGTTTTTATCAAGTTTCCATTAGATATAAATTTCAACTCTGATGGAATTAAACCGCGGATTATCATACTATCTGGCTCATCATATCCATGATCTTTATTTGGCCACCACAAACTTGCACCAGTACCTTCGCAAGCCACACCTATCCAATCGTTATTATTATTGTCTTTTTCCCAAACGAATCCACCGTCCCAAGGGGCGTTTTCTGCAACTTGAGGTTTTCCGCTATAATAAACTTCTACTTCGCCTAGCTTTCCTTTATGTTGAGTTTCGGGAAACTCAACAAATACGGCATTAAATTCTCTTTTGTATGAGATGGACTTTTCTTGCCAAAGAATACTGTCTATCGACATGTTTTCAAATAAGTCAATTTGAAATCGGTCGAAATCTTTTTCTATATGATATAAGATGCGGTTGCTTCCCTTAATGGATCTTTCGATGGCATTAACTTCAATGGTTAAATCGTAGAAGTAAACGTCGTAGCAGGTTCTTAAATCGGTTAAGCCACCGCGTAGGGAATCTGCCCGACTAAATGTTTGAGCCGCAGCACTTGCAGTTAAACAAGTAAATAGGAATATATAAACGCAATACCTCATAATCAATCAATGCTTGATCAAAAGTAGAGATTACAGTTTATATGTGAACAGGAAAATGGGTAGTAAAAAAGTACTATTTGTAGAATCCTTTAGCTTTCGCTTCTTTGATCGTAGCAGCCACACCTTTTTTGTTGATGATTCTGATACCTTTTGCAGAAATCTTAAGCGTGATGAATTTATCCTCTTCAGGAATATAAAACTTCTTAGTTTGAAGATTTGGGTAAAACTTTCTTTTTGTTCTCCTTTTAGAGTGAGACACGTTATTACCCGACATTACTGCCTTTCCAGTGATTTGACAAATTCTTGACATCTTCTTTTATTATTTTTTTCTACAAAACGAGTGCAAATATAATGGAATTTATCTTGAACTCGCAACAATTTGCTATACAGAAAGCAATTCTCTTCTCAACATGTCGAGTGCAGCCAATGCCGAACGCCTAATATTCCGCTCTCTATTGTCGCCAAATTTAAACGTTTTCGATATTACCGTATCTTCAAATGCAATTGCTATCCAGACAGTTCCAACAGGTTTCTCTTCAGTTCCTCCACTCGGTCCTGCAATTCCTGTAGTAGAAATTGAGTAGTCGGAATCCATTTTATTTTTTATTCCTAAAGCCATTAATTCGGCAACTTCTTTACTAACTGCCCCATGTTGATTAATAATTTCTGGATCAACATTTAGTATTCTTTCTTTTACATCATTCTTATATGCTACAACACTTCCCACATATACTTCTGAACTTCCCGCAACAGACGTAATTAAATGTGACGTATATCCACCAGTACAACTTTCGGCAGTAGATACCGTTTTTTTGTTTTTTCTCAGTAAATCAATCACGACACTTTCTAGCGTTTCTTTTCCAAAGCCAAAAACATGCTCCTTTATAATTGGAAGCAGCTGTTGCAATTTGTTTTCAATTTGCTCGGCATCGCTTCCACTTAATCTTAGCCGCACCATACCCGGAGCGGGTAAATAAGCCAATTTAATCTGAGTATCTGCCAAAGATGCCTCCCAGTCTTCCATCATTTCAGCTAGTCGAGACTCCCCTATTCCATGTGTAAGAATTGTTTTATGAATAATGACTGGTAAAGTATATTTCTCCTTTAACATTGGGATAATACTTTTGTCAATCATTACCTTCATTTCGTGAGGCACACCGGGCATAGATACATATATAGTATTGTCTTCATCAAACCACATACCAGGCGCGGTTCCATTCGGATTTCTAATTACGGTACAATTACTTGGCACTTCGGCCTGTTGCTTATTAATATCAGAAACAACCGAATTAAATCGACTAAAAACAGCCTCTACATCCTGAAGCACAGTATTGCTAATTTCGAGATTAGATTGAAAGTATTTACACAAAGCAAGCTTGGTAATGTCATCATTTGTAGGCCCTAAACCGCCTGTCATTAAAACAATATCGGCCCTTGATTTAGCACCTTCCAAAGCATTTAAAATAGACACTTCATTATCGGAAATTGTAGTTACCTGTACAACTTTTACCCCACTGGATTCAAGTCGATCGGCCATCCAAGCAGAATTTGTATCCACAATCTGACCAATTAATATTTCATCTCCAATGGTTATTATTTCCGCCTTCACAATTCTTATTTATATTTACTTTGGCAAAGTAGTTGATATGCCATTACAAACAATAAAATTAGCTTAATATGAATTTAAAGAAGACTGTTTTAAAAACATTAATACATGCGTCATTAGGGGTCTCCTTTAGTGCCTGTTCTCAAATTAATACAACAGACCTACTAAACACTGTTAAGAGCGTTGCAACAGTTCCTACAACCGAAACGCCTGTTGTAAAAGCATTAACATCTGGAGAGATTACCAACGGTTTAAAAGAGGCCTTAACCAGAGGTGCTAAAATAGTAACAGAAAATGTATCTAAAGCAGATGGGTTTAATGCCAACAGTTTAATACGACTTCCTTTCCCTCCCGATGCTATTGAGGTAAAAGAGAAGTTGATTAAAATGGGCATGGAGAAAAAGGTAGCCGAGTTTGAAACTACACTTAATAGAGCCGCTGAAGAAAGCAGTAAGAAAGCGTTCATTATTTTTAGCAATGCAGTAAGAGATATGACTATTGCAGACGGAGCTAAAATTTTGAAAGGAGAAAAGAATGCAGCTACGCTTTATTTAAAATCCAAAACAACAGCCGAACTTAAAGCAGCCTTTCAGCCAATTGTTGCCGAAGCATTAAACACGGTGCAGGTTACCAAATATTGGACACCTCTTATTAATACTTACAACAAGATTCCTTTTACAGAAGACAAGGATCCTGACCTCGAAAAGTATGTAATAGAAAGAGCACTACAAGGCATCTTTACTTTAGTGGAAAAGGAAGAAGCTAAAATCAGATTAGATCCAATGGCACGAGTTACCGATGTTCTTAAAAAGGTATTCTCTTCGTTAGATTAAAATCTATTAGAAATTAACAATGGATTTTCTGGTGATGGCACAATGCTCATTACCGGAATTTCCGAATTGTTCATTATTTCTTGAGCGGCAGAACCAACAAAGAATTCAGATATTTCGTTCTCTTGTTGCGTCATTATCATAATTAAATCCGCATCATTGTCTTTCGCATAATTAAGAATCGAATCAGAGAATTTTTCGCTAGAACTAGAAGACTTAACAACCTCTGCTGTGCAATTAATCTTTTTTTCTTCAACAATTCCTTTCACAGAAGCAATCTGACGCATTAACCGATTGACAGCATTAGCGTCATCAGATTTTAAAACAGTCATTAATTTAAGAGTAGCATTGAAATAATGAGCGTATTCAATAGCGTATGCGATTTTTTCCTTAGTTCCTTTAGAAAGATCTAAAGGAACTACAATTACGTCGCAATTGTGAGGTTTTACTTTACTATTAATTGTAATAACAGGACGTGCAGTATCTCTAACAACTTTAATTGCATTAGATCCCATCGATCCTTTAATACCAGATACTTGATTGGTTCCCATAAAAATCAAATCAACATCTAACTCATTAGATACATCAATAATTTTACCGTAAACCTTTCCTTCAATTGTTTTGGTATTAATTACCAATCCCGTTGCTTTCCTAGTATCCTCTGCTAATTTATTAAGCTTGTCGTTAATTTGAATAATTTCTTCTGCCGACGTTGATTTGTCAAAAAACCTTCCAGGAGGAATTACATATAGTAATGTAATCTCTGCACCAGCAGCTTTCGCAAAAACACACGCTTCATCTAACATTAATTGAGATTGCTCTGAAAAAGCAATTCCTACAAGCATATTTTTTTTAGCACCCATTGTAATTCAAAATTTTAATTTAACAACATTCAAACTCTTAAATAATCTTGTAAAATTAAGTCATTTTAAGTAAGAAATATGATGAGTATCAACAATTTTTAAGGTCTGTTTTTCAGGGCGTTTTCCCCTGTTTTGACAGGCTTATCAATAGCGAAATGTTAAAAACATATGAAAACCTTCCTTGAACCGCCCGTATATAATAGTAAAATTGCATAACCATAATTTATTGTGTTAAAGAAATCCATGTCTTCAAAGTTATACGCGCTTATCGATTTAATAGATGATCCTGACGAAAAAGTATACGTTCAGATCAAAGATGAATTGATGAATTATGGCGATAAGATTATTCCAATGCTTGAAACTACGTGGGAAAACACGATTGATAAGTTAATACAGGAGCGGATAGAGTGTTTAATTCACGACATTCAATTCAACAATTTAATCAATGAGTTTAAAAGTTGGGCCAACTCATCGGAGTTAAATATAATGGAAGGTGCTGTACTAATTGCGCGCTACCAATACCCCGATCTTAATGTTGAAGCGGTTTACGATGAGCTGGAGAAAATAAAAAGAGATGTTTGGCTTGAATTAAATGATAATTTAACTGCCCTCGAAAAGGTAAATGTGCTTAACGAAATTATTTACACCACATTTGGATTTAAAGGCAATCTTAAAAACATTGCTTCGCCGGCTAACTCTTTTATTAACGATGTTATGGAGTCGAAGCGAGGAAATTCGCTTACGCTATCCATTATTTATTTAACCATTGCACAAGATTTAGATCTACCCATTTACGGAGTTAATTTACCAGAGAACTTTATTTTAGGATATAAAGATGAATCTGGATTATTGGAAGAACCCGAAGATGTTGCTGGCGATGTAATGTTTTACATCGACCCTTTTAGTAAAGGTGTAGTGTTTCCTAAAAAGCAAATTTTAGAATTTCTTAAACAGATTAAGCTAGAGCCACAAAAAGCGCATTTCGAATTCTGCGATAACAAAACTATTTTAATTCGAATGATCAATACTTTGATCGAATCATACAGAAAGCTAGGCTACACCGAAAAAATTGAGGAGCTTACTTTATTCTTGGATTGCTTAGATAACTAAGCGCTTACCAAGTATTCTATAAAAACTTATTTAATTATTTAGGGTAATAGAAAACCTTTGGGGTAATAGAAGCATAAGTGTTTGGCTAGGTTTGCATTTAGATGAACAACTTTTCAGCCCATAGCTGGCTCGTTGTTTGTCTAATGCTTTAAAACAAAACCTTACGATTTCAAAGAGGCAGTTAACACAGATTCAATCGCCAACAACTGCTCCTTCAATTCCGAATCTTCTTCAACAGGTACACCAGTATCGGCAAAAGTTCTATTTGCAAAATGTAAAGCAACCATTGCAAGCACATCTTGCTTGTCTTTAATGGCATAGTTTTGTTCGTACTCCTCTATTTTATCATTGATTGTTTTAGCTGCTTTTCTCACCATCTCCTCCTCTGCCATATCTATGGTAAGTGGATATGTTCTGCCTGCTATTACTACTTTTATAGATAAATCTGCCATCTTATTATTCGTTTAGCATTCCTATGCATTTATCAATCTCTCTAATGTACTCGTTGATTTTCAGTTTTACTTCTGCCGAACTACCTGTTTCCGATCCTGAAACTGATTTTGCCAGCTTAATCAACTTTGCTTTTTCATTTAAACCAGCAATGTCTGCTTTATAACCTTCAATCTCTCTTTTAAGCTCTGCGCGTTCAAACTTAAGCTTCTCATTTTCGTCCTTGGTTGCATCCCATACTGCTATCAGACGGTTCACCTTTTCTTCAAGGCGTTTCGAAATTGTACTTATATCTCCCATTTGCTGTTTAGTTAAAATCAACCTTGAAAAAGAGCAGTTGATTAATGCTGAAAAGTTAGTAATTTTTTTAACTACTTTTTGTGAATATTTTTATTTCAAAACATTCTGGTCAAACTTTTGATAAAGTAACTTCGTAACTCATTTTCATTCCTAATAAACGCCATGAGGTTCGCCGCTATTTTATTTTTAATCTCACCATTATTATTCCCGAAATTAACCGTTGGGCAAAATCACCCTCAAGGTTACTTTATTGCACCCTTGGAAAACAAATTGCTTTTGGCTGGTAATTTCGCCGAGATTAGGTCCAATCATTTCCATGGTGGATTAGACCTAAGAACTGAAGGCCGAGAAGGTAAAAGGGTTTTAGCTGCCGCAGAAGGATACGTTTCGAGAATTAAGATTTCGGCAAGTGGATATGGCAAATGTTTGTACATCACTCACCCTAATGGCTACACCACGGTTTATGGACATTTAAAAATTTTATCGGGCGATATTCGTAAGTATTGTTTAAAAGAACAGCATCGAAGAGAAAAGTATGAGGTCGATTTAATAATTGACCCAGGTGTTTTAAAAGTTAATCAGGGCGACTTAGTTGCGCTTTCCGGCAACACTGGCGGATCGCAAGCCCCGCATCTTCATTTCGAGATACGGGATGGTTCCTCGTGCCCATTAAACCCTCTAAATTTTGGTTTTAACATTGTTGATGGAATCTACCCGAGGTATAAGAAATTGGTGATTTATCCGATGGATGATTCGAGTTATGTTAATGGAGTTAGTAAACCAAAAAAATTAGCCACTTATAGAAATGGAAGAAAAACGACTATCTCTTCGTCTGTTAAAATTTTGGCCAAGGGCAACATCGGATTTGGAATTAGCTTTTTTGATCAAATGATGGGATCTGGAAATATTATTGATCCATACATTGTAGAATTACTAAAGGATAGTACTATTATTTATCAGCACAAACTCGACAAGTTTTGTTTTCACGAAACCCGATATTTAAATAGTCATATCGACTACCATGAAAAGATAAAAAACGGACTAAAAATTCACCAATGTTTTGTGGACCCTAATAATAAGTTGGGCATTTACTCCAATATGGTAAATAATGGGATTGTAAATTTTAGCAAACCAGGTGGGCAGAAATTCACTTACAAAATCACCGATCACGAAGGCAACACATCGGTATTTAATTTTGAGGTATTTTACGATAGTACTAGAACCAAATTTTACAACAAAACGGTTAAGGTAGATACTGCGATTACCACTAAACCGTTTGCTTACAATAAAAGAAACATGTTTAAAGCAGATGACATTACTGTTGATATGCCTGCCAATATTCTGTATCACAACATTGATTTCGAGTATAAATCGACCCCTAAAATAGAAACGGCGTATGCTCGAACTCACCACCTGCATTCAAAATCTATTCCCCTTCACTCCTATTTTAAGCTCCATATTAAAACAGATGTGCCCGATTCCTTAAAGTCGAAGGCTTGCATTGTAAAGTTGGGTTATAAGGATGCTCCGCGCTACGAAGGTGGCAGTATGATGGGAAACTACATCTCAACAAACATTAGATATTTCGGGAAATATACGGTGATGGTAGATACTGTTGCACCAAGCATAAGAGCATTAAATATTTACCCAAATAAAAACCTGAAAAATCAGCGTACTGTTACTTTTAAAATTTATGATGGCCTTGCAGGTATAAGAACTTATAAGGCTACCATTGATGGAAAATGGTTTTTAATGGAGTACGACGCCAAGTACCACAGGCTAACAGGTTATTTAAACAAAGCACTCGTAGCAGGCAAACACGACATTAAATTGTATGTGGTGGATAAAAGAGGCAATAGAAACGAATATAATACCCAGTTTTTCCGTTAAACCAAACATGAAATTAATTTGTGTTGCCATATTTGCTTGTTGCCTATCTAGTTTTGGGAGTAATTCTTTTGCCCAAACAGATACTGCAAAAAACATTTTGCAATTCTCGGGAGTGGTATTAACGGGCGATAGTTTGCTTGGTGTTCCTTTTACACATGTAATTATCAAAAATGTTAACCGCGGTACTACTACCGATTTTAATGGCTATTTCTCTTTCGTGGCGCTTAGTGGCGACACGGTTGAATTTTCGTGTATTGGGTTTAAAAAAGGGCGTTATATTATTCCAGACACGCTTAAAAGCAAAAGTTATTCTTTAATTCAGATTTTGAGCAACGATACCATGTTGCTAGACGAATCCATTATTTACCCTTGGCCTACTAAAGAACAATTTAAATGGGCTTTTATTCATATGGAAATCCCTGATGACCAATATACAATTGCAATGAAAAACTTGAATCAGGATAAAATGCGAATGAAATTTGAATATATGGCCATGGATGGCAGCATGAATTACTCCAATTTTATGACGGGTGTTAACAACAAGCTGTACTACGCAGGAGGCCAAACTCCTATTAATAAACTGCTAGACCCTTTTGCTTGGGCCAAATTTATTCAGGCATGGCGAGCAGGCGATTTCAAGAAAAAGAAGAAAAACTAAAATCTAGTTTCGACAATTCCTTAAGCTATCGTGTACATATCTTTAAAATAATTACTTATATAAAGCCAATATGAATAAGGGATACAGAGTTTCTGTGATTTCTTTATTTATGCCACGATGCCGAATATATTCTTTATCGGCCTTTGAAAATTTCAGCTATAAAATAAGACTTGGATTTTGTGCGTTTACCCGACCCTTAGAGCGGGTTTACTCCACTAAGCATACCATACCAGAAGTTTGACTTGGCGTAAGAGATCCCCGTATATTTTTCTTGAGTTAGATAAATCTAACTCAAATAAAAATCACGAGGATGACGGACATTAAGGCTATTGTCTAGGTTTCGTTTCCGTTTCGTAAGTATATCTGGTAATGTCGACATTGTTCTTTTTGTAGAACACACCACCATAGTTCATCACTACTTTTAAATACTCATACCCTTTGTCGCCATCCACCACAATACGTCGAGTTACTTTCTTGTTCTTATATACAAGAATCTCTTCCGTCATTCCTTGAGGATATTCTAGTGCTAACTTTTGCACAAATTTCTCTCTATCAGAAGCTGTTTGAGGAGCGTATAGTTTCTCTGGCTGAACTGATGCCGCAACTTCTGCTTTCTTCCTTGCTGTGGCTGCTGCTGCTGCATCCACCTTAGCTTTTCTCATCTTATCTATCTCGGCCAAACGCTCTCTTGGATACTTCTCGGCAGGGAAAAGAATTAACGCATCTGTGTAGCTTTTAGAAGCCATCGAGTAGTTTTTGCTATTAAAGAATTGATTTCCTTTAGATACTAAAGAAGCATATTTAGACTTATTCTTAGCAGCATCGGCCTCTTTCGATTTTTCATCTGCCAGTAATTTATTTAGCTCTTCAATTTTGTACTTAGGATATACTTCGGCAGGCATTATTGCTAAAGCCTTTTGGTAATCGGCAATTGCACCAGCGTAATTATTGGCATCTTTAAACGCATCTCCAGAAGCAATCAATTGATCGTATTCGGCCTGCTTCTTATTTTTTGCTGCATCGGCAAGCGATTTATCCGCTAACAATTTCTCTATTTCAGCAATCTTTTGTGGTGGATATTTTTCACTTGGCATAATGCTTTTGGCCGATTTATAATCTCTTAACGCAGAAGCATAATCTTTAGACCCAGCAGCTGCATCCGCAGAAGCAATCAACCTAGCGTAAGAAGCTTTTTTCTCGGCAGCAGCCTTTTTAGCAGCAGCTTCGGCAGTTGCTTTATCCGACATCAACTTATTGATTTCGTCAATTTTTGTTTTCGGATACAACTCATTCGGGAAAAGGCTTAATGCTGCTTGAAAGCTACTAAGTGCATTTGTAAACTTCTTAGCATCAAAAGCTTTATCGCCAGCACTTATAAACCTATCGTGATCGGCTTGCTTCTTCTCTGCTTCGGCTTTCAACAATTGATTTTCATCTTGGATCTTTTTAATCTCAGCAACTTTTCCTTTCGGATATGGCTCGTTTGGATACATGGATGATGCATCGCCGAATTTAGCACTTGCATCGGCGTAAATCTTTTTATCGAACAACTCATCCCCTTTGGCTATTAACTTTTCGTACGCAGCACGTTTGTTTTTCTCGGCTGTTTCCGAAGCTTCTGCCTTCGACATTAAATTTTCGATCTGTTCAATTTTTGTTTTAGGATATCCTTTACCAGGAATTACTCCTAATGCAGCTTCAAACTTCAAAACAGATTCGTGGTATTTTTTACTTGCAAAAAGACCATCAGCATCCTTAATTAAAGCATCGTATTTATCTTGCTTTTGTTTGCCTGCCAGTGCAGCCGAACTTTCAGCATTTATTGCTCTTTGAATATCGGCCAATTTAGAATTCGGATACTTCTCATCTTCATGGAGCGCTAATGCATCTTGATACGCTTTTTTCGCAACTGCCCAGTTCTTCTCATCAAAAGCAGCATCTGCCGAAGCAATTAACTTATCGTATGCCGCTTTCTTTTTATTAGCAGCAGCCAATCGAGCACCTTCATCATTAATCCCTTTAATTTCCTCTAACTTATGTTCTGGATAAACTTCTGAAGGAAACATTGCAAGTGCGGCTTTGTATACCTTTTCAGCTTCATTGTATTTCTTAGATCCAAAATTCTTATCGGCAGTAGCTATTAATTTATCGTAATCGCTTCTTTTCTTTGCATCAGCAGCGGCCAAAGCATTCTCATCCGACAAAATCTTTTCTATTTCAGCGATCTTAGTTTTAGGATATGCCTCGCTCGAACTTACAGATAGCGCTTCATTATAATGAGAGATGGCCTCTTTATAATTTTTAGATGCCAATGAAGCATCCGCCATTTTTACGAATTTTTCATACTCCGCTTTCTTATTCTTAGCAGCTAATTCTTGCGCGGAAGCATCGGCCATTATGCCATTTATATCTTCTATTTTATGCGTAGGGTATTCTTTTCCCGGAATTACAGCTAATGCTGCTTCATACTTAGCTTTTGCTGCTGGGTAGCTTTTGCTCGCCAATAATCTATCTGCTTCTGCAATTAAACCATCAAACTTAGCTTTGGTTGCTTTTTCAGCTTCTGCATTGGCCAAGTTATCGCCTAAAATTTTATCAATCTCAGCAATCTTCCCTTTTGGATAAGGTTCGCTGCCCATCACAGCCAATGCCGATTTATAATTTTTTTTTGCTTCCTCGTAGTTCTTAGCACCTAAAAACTTATCAGCCTTAGCAATTAAAGCAGCATAAGCTTCTTTCTTCTTCTTTTCCGCATCTAACTTAGACGCCGCAGCAGCCATTACCTCTCTAATTTCTGCAATCTTAGATTTCGGATAAGCCTCGCTCGACATTAATACCAACGCAGCTTCATAATCTTTCTGTGCACTAGGATAGTCCTGTTTTACAAACTTTTGATCGGCAGCAGCAATTAACTTGTCGTAATCTTCTTGTAATTTTTTCTTAGCAGCTAAGTCGGCAGCATTATTGGCAATTAATTTATCAATCTCAGCCAACTTACCGGTCGGATATGCCTCACCTGCCTTTATATTAAGCGCACCTTTGTAATCACTTTTAGCTTCTTCGTAATTTTTAGAAGCCATGGCTGCATCTCCTTCTTTAATCAACTTGTCGTATGCTTCTTTCTTTTTCTGTTCGGCAGCCAATGCATCGTTTGCACCTTTATTAATACCTGCAATCTCATCTAATTTAGACTGAGGATATACTTCACCAGGAATTACCTTTAATGCACCTTCATATTCCTTTATAGCCGATTTGTAGTTCTTGCCTGTGAAATATTTATCTGCTTTAGCAATTCGCCTATCAAAATCAGCCTGGCGTGCTTTCTCCTCTGCTTCTTCTTCTCTCAGTCTATCTAAATTCTCTTGAATTCGAGCGCCTTCCTGTATTACTTGCTTAGCATACTGTTGATCGTAATCGAAACCTCCTAACCTTTGATCGAAATATGCTTTGGCTACTGGGTTATTCTTATAAAACGATAAATCAAGTCCTTCACGTTCTTTCAACAAGTAAATTTCAAAACCACCAAATGTATATCCTGGTTCTAAGTTTTCTTCGGGAATATTTTTAGTAGAAATGGCTAGTTTTTTCCCAACAAGTCCTGCTTTACCAATATCTATTAAGTACTCGTTATTTTCTTTTAATACAAACTCAAAACGCCCATCAGAAAGGGTAACAATGGTTCCTGATTTACTTCCGTTGGTATATAGAACAACAAATGCACCTGTAATTTTCTTTCCTGTCTCGTTGTTTTTAATCGTTGCAGAAACAGTCAATTCAAATCCCTCATCCTGTGCAAAAGCTGATGTACCAGAAATTAAAATTAGCACGATAACTAATTTGGTACACAAAGCAAAAATCCTATTCAATCCCATCTATATCAAAGTATTGTAATGACGTTACGTTTCTGTGTTGTTATATAACAAACAGAGCCTGAAAATAACAAATATTTACCGTATGATACATCTGGATTCAAAAAACGTTCCATAAATAGCTAACAAAAAAAGTCCCGCTTAAACGCATCCCAGTCAAGTTAAGGAAAGGATTACACCCTTTATTCCGAAATTGAGTGTCGCGACAATAGAATATCTCCCACAGGGTATGCCTCAATGTACTGGACGGCCCTCAAATTAAAAGCTGTTGATCTCAAAATATGTACTTAGTAGAACTGGATAGCTCCGAACACGTTTGGAGATCATCCAGTCTACTTAGTACACATGAAGGGAGCAATAGCTTTTAATTTGAAGGCCTGGGGGTTTTTGCTTACTTTTTTTGCCCAAGCAAAAAAGTAAGTGGCAGTCCGCCACCGGACAATGACAATAAGAATCACACTACATCCATACCGACCTCAGCCATACACAGAAAGACGCCACTACTATCGTATTATCTCTTTCAGAATATTGCTTATTTATAAATCAACGGAAAGCCCACCAGTATTCAGAAAACACGCAATACCATACCCCTAACCCTGACGCAAATACGCTTAACGGGACTCTCTTCATTGTATTAATAAAATTTCTTTAGGTTACTTCAATATAGCTTTTGCGGCAAAGCTTCCTGGAGCACAAGTAATTCCACCACCTGGATGCGATCCGCTTCCACAAAGGTATAATCCTTTGATTGGGGTATCGTATTGAGCGCATGAAGGAATCGGTCTTGTAACCAACTGATCTACAAAATGTTCTCCATGATAGATATGTCCTTCTGTAAGACTGTATCTACTTTCTAAATCAAGTGGAGACAATACTTCAACACCTTCTACAGCATCATAAATTCCCGGAGAATACTTCTCCAATTGTTTCAATACACTATCTTTTAGTTTGCTCTTTTCTTCTTCCGACCAACCTGCTTCAAAATTGTATGGTGCATGGTGAACCAAAACAGACACAACGCTATGTCCACTAGGCGCTAGGCCAGCATTAGACATTGATGGTACATGAATATCTAAAATTGGCGCTGTAGTTATTTCACGATATTTAACTGGATCGAATGATTTTTCCATTTCATCGAATGTATTTCCAGTTCTAGCAAACTCAACAGCAGCACCATTTAATTCCAATTGCTTGTTTAAAGCGATGTTCACTTTAGCAGTAGTTCCTCTAGATCTTACTTTATCAATCCAGTAATCTAAATCGTAATCGATTTCGAAAGGGTCGAACAATTCTAAAAAAGTAATTTTGGGTGTACAAGACGCAGCAATAGTAGTTGCTTCAATTACCTCGCCTCCTTTAAGTCTAACACCTTTAACTTTTTCATCGTCGTTGTCATCCAACAAAATCTTTTCTACTTCAGCTTCTGTTCTAATAGTAACACCAGCTTGTTTCGCAGCTTTTTCTAAAGCTTCTACCAACGCCTGTGGGCCTCCAATTATGGTGTTTCTAGCAGCGCATTCCCAAATTAACAAGTTAACTGTAGAATAAGCCGACCATGGGCCTGCATAAGTTCCATAGATTGCTGGACCTGCAATACCTGCTTTCAAGAATTCTGTTTCGAATTTTTCTGACAAGAAATCATTCAAGCACATAGGAGTAACTTTCAACAATTCCAACATTGTTTTTTTTCCCAATCCTTTTAATGCCAATCCTTTTTTAGCCAACATTACCAAGCTCGACATGGTTAAGTTTTCTACATCGATACCTGGAGGAGGATTATCGAAAAGATCGTTGATTACTTTAGAAATCTTATCTAAAAATGCTCTGTAGTCTGTATAAGCCTTACCATCTTTTTCAGATATTTTTGCAATATTTTGAGCAGCCGTAGCAGTATCACCGTTAAGTTCAATGCTTCTTCCGTCGTCTGCTAAAATACTTACAGTAGGTCGGGTATTTTTAACAACCAAACCATGCCCTTCTAAACCCAACTCTTTAATTACATTACTTCTTACTGCACTTGTGTCGTGTAATAAACCAGATGTAGAATAACCAGGATGAAACTCTTCACCAGCGGCAATACCACCTAAAATGTTTCTTTTTTCGAGCAACACAACACTTTTGCCTTTTTTAGCAAGCATTGTTGCGGTAGTAAGTCCGTTGTGACCACCACCAATTACGATTACGTCTACTTTACTCATATCGCTTTGTCGTTTAATATTGTTTTCGCTGATAATTCACCACCAGAGCCCATTATTCCACCTCCTGGGTGTGTACCAGAACCACACATCCAAAGACCATCTATTGGTGTTTTGTACTTCGCATATCCAGCAATTGGACGTTGAAATAGCAATTGTTCCAATGTTAACTCGCCTTGGAAAATATTTCCTTCAGTTAATCCAAACGTTTCTTGCATGTCCCATGGAGTAACAACTTGTCTGTGTAAAACCAAACTATCAAAATCTGGCACATACTCCTTAATAGTTGCTTGAACTGCATCACCGAATTTCTCAGAAAGCTGAGGCCAATGTTCTGGCCCTTCTTTTATGTCGAACGGTGCATATTGAACAAAGCACGACATCACGTGTTTGCCCGGAGGCGCCAATGTTGGATCTGTTAACGATGGAATTACAATGTTGATAAATGGTCTTTCCGAGAACTCGCCATATTTAGCTTGATCGTAAGCTTTTTCAAGATAATCCACATTCGGAACGATTGCAATATCACCTCTCATGTACTCATCACCTTCTCTTCCTTTGCAAAACTGCGGTAAGCCACTTAAAGCGAAGTTCACTTTTCCTGAACTACCTCTCATTTTAAATCTCTTTATTTCGGTAGTAATGTCAGCATCCAAGTTGTTTTCACCAATCATTTTCAGATAAGTTCTGTTAGGATCAAGATTAGATATTACTATTTTTGATTCTATCTCATCACCATTAGCAAGTACAACACCTTTTGCTTTTCCATTAACAATTTTCACATGAGATACGGCAACTTCCGTTCTTATCTCTACACCATAAGAACGAGCTGCACTTGCGCAAGCATCACTCACTCCACCAGTACCACCTTTAGAGAATCCCCACGAACGGAAAGCACCATCTAGTTCACCCATATAATGGTGAAGCAAAACGTATGCAGTTCCTGGCGAACGTACTCCTAAAAATGTTCCGATAACACCCGAAACAGCCATTGGCCCTTTTAATACTTCGCTCTCAAACCAAAGGTCTAAGAAATCGGCAGAACTCATGGTTAACAATTTCGTGTTCATTTGAAGCATCTCTGGCCCAAGATTTTTAAACACTTTACCCATTCTTAATAAAGAAGCTAATTCTTTAGGGTTGATAGAAGCTACATCTGGTGCTGGATGATCAATCACTTCTTTAGCCAATCGAGCCATGTGCGTCATCACTTTACCAAATTCGCCATATACCTCAGAATCGTGCTTGCTGAAACGAGCTATTTCTCTTCTAGATCTAGCTCCATCTCCCCATCTACAAAGACCTACGTCGTTGTGCAATGGTTGAAACGAAGAATCCATCGGGATAATGTCGTATCCATGTTGCGCCAAATTCAGCTCTCTTACAATGTGTGGTCTAAATAAACTAACCACATAAGAACAAACAGAAAATTTAAACCCTGGGTAAATTTCTTCTGTAACCGCAGCCCCTCCTACAATATGGCGTTTTTCAAGCACCAAAACATCTTTTCCTGCTTTTGCTAAGTAAGCTGCGCAGATCAATCCGTTGTGCCCACCACCAATAATTATTGCGTCGTATTTTTTTGCCATCGTCTTCTATTTTTTTGGATTAGATCTTTTTCTCTCAGGATTAAAGAATTGTGGTTTTTCCACAATTGCACTCACTGTTCTTCTTTGATGCTCAACTGTAACTTCAAAGTTTACCTTAGTTCCGGGTTTTGCGTATGCCGCTTCGATAGTTGCCATTGCAATGTTCTTTTTAACAGCTGGCGACCAAGTACCACTGGTTGCATAACCAATTTGTCGTGTTACATCATCTCTATGATATACAGGAATAGAATCTCTCCATGCTCCAGCAGCAGTGTGCGGAGCTAAGTTATGCTCGTTAAAAATCTCTTCTAATTCTGGCCAGTTAATATCTAAACCTACAGTTGCCCATTTAGATCCTTCTTTCTTTTCTTTCTTTAAAGCCTTTTGCCCCATAAACGAATCTCTTTCCAAATTAACTGTCCACCCCAAACCCAATTCGTAAGGTGTAGACATTTGTGCTGGAGTTAAAGCATGTAGCGAACTGTGATAATCAACACCGTTCATAACCAAACCTGCTTCAATTCTCGCAACATCCAAAGCAGCTATACCAGCCATTCTAATGTTGTAACCTTTACCAGCTGCCCAAATGGCATCGAACAATTTAATTGCGTTTTCATTCTCCGTCCAAACTTCATAACCCAAATCGCCAGTGTAGCCCGTTCTCGAAATAAAGAAATCAGCGCCATCAACCTTAGCCTTGGTTGTCCAGAAGAACTTTAAGTTATCTAAATCAGCATCACACATTTTCTTTAAGATGTCTCTAGATGTAGGCCCTTGTATTGCCAAACCACACATTGTTTCTGTAACATCTTCAATAGTAACATCCGAGGTTTTTACAAACCTGTTGAACCAAGAGTACGAAGGATCTGCTGCTGTAACAAAATACTCGTTCTCCTCTAATCTCATTACAGTACCATCATCTACAACCATACCGCGATTATCACACCAGCAGCAATAGGTAGCTTGATTGAGCCTAAGCTTACTGATGTCCTTTGTCATTAACCTCGACAGAAAAGAACCTGAATCAGCTCCAGTTATTTTGTACTTAAATAAAGGAGTAATATCTATTAGACCTGCAGAATGTCTGAAAGCAAAATATTCGAAGTCGTTTACAACATTATAAGAATTAGCTGTAAAAAACCCAGCCCAATCTTTCCAGTCTTTATTCTTGCAATGCTCCTCTGTCCTTTCATGAAATGGAGTTCCTATTGGCATATTTTTAATTATTTAAGATGATTTTTACCCGTTTATCATTGTCGTAAAGCTATGGAATTAAGCATATCCGCACTAATAAATAGAATAATATTTTGTTTAAACAGAATATTATTCTAGAGCCTCGACAGGAATACCCGCAAAACAGATTATTAACACTAATCTATACAACGTTACGCCCCTGCAAGGCTCTCCATACCTTATCCCGACATTTATCATCGGTGAGTTTTACCTAAGAGAGCGTCGATATAGCTTAATTTTCCTGCTTTTTTCGATGAAACAGAAAGAATTAAAATCTAGTAATTTGCCTATTTAAAGATATTAACACAAAGCAGCCAAAAACCTGCGCCAAGCCCTATTTTATTCAAATAATACTCTCTATTTTTGCAGCAGAATTAATATTGATTACTAATAAGTAGGAAGCAAGATCGGAAGTAATGGAAGAAAATAAGAAAAGTTTACCCACGCACGCAAAAGTTGTGATTATTGGAGGAGGTATTGTTGGTGTTTCACTTGCGTATCATTTAGCTGATATGGGCTGTAAAGATGTTGTTCTTCTAGAACGAAATAAGTTAACATCCGGAACTACTTGGCATGCAGCAGGTCTTATGTCTGTATATGGTTCGTTATCTGACGTTCAAATAGAGCTCCGAAGTATTACAAAAGCCATGTACGAAACCATGGAAGCAGAAACTGGATTAGCGACAGGTTTTAAAAAAACTGGATTTATTTCAGCAGCTGCCGACAAAGACCGAATGGAAGAAGGTAGACGTATTGCTGCCTTTAATAGATATCAAGGCGTAAACGTTGAAGAGATTTCACCGAGCGAAATAAAAGAACTTTTCCCACTTGCTGAAGTAAGCGATCTTGTAGGTGGTTTTTATTCAAAAAATGATGGGAGGGTAAATCCTGTAGATGGGACCATGTCTATTGCAAGAGGTGCAAAGCAGAAAGGAGCTAACATTATAGAAGAAGTTACTGTTGTAGGGGTTACTAAAAAGAATGGAGCAGTTACAGGTGCTAAAACATTGGATGGACAAACAATAGAAGCAGAGTTTGTAGTGAACTGTGCTGGTATGTGGGCACGTCAGCTGGGTGATGAAGCGGGAGTAATTATTCCCAATCAAGCCGCAGAGCATTACTATTTAATTACAGATCAAATAGAAGGTATGCCACCTAATATGCCTGTTTTGGAAGATGCTTCTAGCCACGGGTATTACAGAGATGAAGTTGGTGGGCTTATGGTAGGATTGTTTGAGCCAGGACCAGCTCCTTGGAAAGTGGATCGAATTCCTAATGATTTCAGCTTTGGAGAAATTGAACCGGATTGGGATAGAATGGGACCATATTTAGAAAAAGCCATGTCGCGTGTTCCAATTACATTGGATACGGGTGTGCATAAATTTTTCTGCGGACCAGAAAGCTTTACTCCAGACCTTGGAGCGATTGTAGGTGAAAGTCCAGAGCTTAAAAATTATTTCGTTGCTGCGGGTATGAACTCAATTGGTATTACAATTGGTGGAGGCCTTGGAAAAGTATTGGCGCATTGGATTTTGAACGGCAAACCAGATATTGACATCACTGGTTTCAACATCGATCGATTCCATGCCTACCACAACACACCTGAATTTAGAAGACAAAGAGCTTTTGAATCATTAGGCAAAGTGTACGCACCTCACTACCCTTCTTTGGGTTGGAAAACTGCTAGAGGCGTAAAAAAACCTGCTTATTATGACAGAATGAAAGACAATGGAGCATATTTCATTGATGTTAGTGGTTGGGAAAGTGCTAGCTGGTACGCACCTGAGGGCGTTGAAGCAAAAATTGACACGTATACTTGGAACAGAGAAAACTGGTTCCCATACTGGGAAGCGGAACACAAAGCGGTTCGTGAAAACGTAGCTCTAATAGATATGTCTTTCATGTCTAACCTTATCGTACAAGGTCCAGATGCTGGTAAAGCTCTAGATTACATATCGGGTAACTCAGTAAATGGTGATATAAACACAATTACCTACACGCAGTGGATGGATCACGATGGTAAATTAGAAGCTGATTTAACCGTAGTGAAAATGGAAGAGGAAAAGTTTATGGTTGTTGTTACCGATACCATGCACAGACATGCGGAAACGTGGTTAAAGCGCCATATTGGCAAAGACGATAGAGCCTATGTAACTGACATGAGTTCTGCTTACGCACAGATTAACGTTCAAGGCCCTAATTCTAGAAAGTTAATGCAAGACTTAACGACTACGGATATGTCTAACGAAGCATTTCCTTTCAGACGTGCTCAAGATATTCCAATTGGATTTGCCAATGTGCTTTGTATCCGAATTACTTACGTTGGTGAGTTGGGTTACGAACTTTACGTTCCTACTGAGCAAGCAACACATGTATACGACTTAATTTGCGAAGCTGGTAAAAAGCACGACATGAAGCATGCTGGTTTAAGAGCTCTTGGGAGCCTTAGAATGGAAAAAGGATACCGTGATTTCGGTCATGATATTGACAATACAGACAATGCTTACGAAACTGGATTAGGTTTTGCAGTAGCCCTAAATAAAGAGAGTGACTTTATAGGTAAAGAAGCTTGCGCTGAATTAAAGGCAGCTGGTGTTAAATCTAATCGTTTAGCGCAAATACTTGTAAAAGATCCAGAGCCGATGTTGTTCCACGCTGAAGTGATTTATAGAAATGGGAAAGCAATAGGTTATGTAAGAGCAGCATCTTATGGTCATACCTTAGGTGGTGCAGTTGGTTTATTTATGATTGAGGCCGGCGAGCCTATCAATAAAGAATACATGGCCAACAGCACTTGGGAAGTTGAAATTGGAAACAAGATGTATCCTGCTGTAGCCTCATTAGCTCCTATGTACGATCCTAAAAATTTACAAATAAAGGCGTAGTTGCTTTTAAACTTAATTAGAAAAGCCATCCGCTATAAAGTGGATGGCTTTTTTGATTCGTCAATTTTGCTCTTCTATTATTAACGGGTCAGGTGAATTTCTCAGGGACTAGGCAAAGAGTTTATGTAATCTGAATAGGAAAAACTTAATATCCGAGACACCTCTAAGATTAGCTCTAAAGAGTTTTATTTTGGCGTTAAAAGATTCTGCATTTGCATTTGTATTCCTGTTGTTAAAGAAATT
>JABSPQ010000450.1 GCA_013214205.1 Flavobacteriales bacterium | reverse complement strand
CAGAAGTATAGCCCGGAGGTAGTTCATTCTTTTCCTCTAAATGAAGTTCTATTATATGTTCTTTCGTTTCAATATCACATAATTCTAAAACTTTTATGGTAGTGAAGTGATTCAGTAGGTCTGCGGGTAAAAAAAGTGAATTTAGATCCATTTAAAGTTGATTTTGAATAAACCTAAAAGTAACATTTTCAATATTACTCCCTAAGTTTTTGATGTGATCCACAATCATTAATAGGTTTTTGCTTCTTTTGATCACGTAAATGTTGCAGCGCGGTATTTACAACAATGCGTCTAAGCCAGGCGTCAATATGTCCTTTCCCCTCAAATGTTGCAGATTTATCAACGGCTTTCATGAATGCATCATGAGCCAAATCCTCTGCAATTTGTCTGTTACCAGTATATCGATAACAGATTTCTATCATTTCACCAATGTTTCGGCGATATACTTTTCCCCAAAACAGCTCTGCTGATTCAATCAATTTGAAATGTGTTTTATATAATGATGCAGTAAAATCAAATGGTGGCAGTAAAATTTAAAAAAAGATTATAATTCGAAATCTAGGACAACACCTAACTAGAAAAACAACTAGCATATTAATGTAAAACAAGCCTGCCTATTGTCTCCTATAGCCTGACACCTTTAACGGGAGACTACATATAGATTTTATCCGAAGCATTGAGTGCAACGAGCATGTTCTCGTCAGATATCCGAATATCCACACCCTTATCTTTAAAAAGCTGCACCACATTTTCTGTTGGCATGTTTCCAATTAAGTCGTCGGTAGCCATTGGGCATCCACCAAAGCCTCTACAAACAGAATCGAACCGAACGCAGCCACTATTATAGGCAGCCTCCATCTTTTCTTCCCAAGTTGTTGGCGAAGTATGTAAATGTGCGCCAATCTCCACATCCGGAAACTCAGGAATTACATTCGAGAATAAATAGCTAATATTTTCAGGATTAGAAACGCCAATGGTATCGCTCAGTGCAATTACTTTAATGCCCATAGCAGCCAACACCTTACTGGTTTCAATAACAATATCGCTGCTCCACACATCGCCATAAGGATTTCCGAAAGCCATGGAAATATAAATTACCAACGACTTATTATGCTTTACGCATTCATTATGAATATCCTCTACCCGCTTTAAAGATTCGGCTATACTCGAATTGGTATTGCGTTGCTGAAACGTTTCGGAAATAGATAATGGGAATCCCAAGTATTTAATCTCTTCAAATTCGCATGCATCTTGTGCACCTCTAAGGTTCGCTACAATAGCAAGTAATTCGGTTGAAGTGTTGCTTAATTCGAGTTTACTTAAAACTTCGGCAGTGTCTCGCATCTGCGGAATGGCTTTAGGCGAAACAAAGCTGCCAAAATCAATTACATCGAAACCAACTGTTAACAACCGATTGATATAGTCTGCTTTTACATCTGTAGGAATAAATTCCTTGATGCCTTGCATTCCATCTCTCGGACATTCTATTAGTTTCATGCTACCTTTTATTAAGCTCTCTTTATCAATTCCGAATTAATTTCCTTAATCAAGTTAGGCCCTTCATATATAAACCCGGTAAACAACTGAATTAAACTAGCACCTGCGGCTAACTTTTCCAAGGCGTCTTCTTTAGAGTGAATTCCTCCCACTCCAATAATCGAAAATTTCGTTTTAGAATTATCGTGCAAGTATTTAATAACCTCGGTAGATCTTTTACGCACAGGTTTACCGCTCAAGCCACCGTTTCCAATATTCTCCAAAGTATCTGCCGAAGCCTGCAAGCCCGATCTGTCGATGGTAGTGTTGGTTGCAATTACGCCGTCCAAGCCAACTTGTTCTACAATCTCTATAATATCATCCAATTGCTCGTTGGTTAAGTCTGGTGCTATTTTCAACAAGATTGGCTTAGGCTTCGATTTACTTCTATTCAATTCGCACACTGTTTTCAACAATGCCGTTAGCGGTTCTTTTTCTTGAAGTTCTCTTAAACCAGGAGTATTGGGCGAGCTTACATTCAAAACAAAATAATCTACTACGCCATACAAGCCTTCGTAGCATTTAACGTAATCGTTTTCAGCTTCCGCGTTAAGTGTTACTTTGTTCTTGCCTATGTTACCACCTATTAAAATCTCTGGATTAACTTTTTTCAACCTTTCGGCAACCTCAGCAACGCCACCATTATTAAACCCCATTCGGTTTATTATGGCATTATCAGATTTAAGTCGGAATAACCTAGGCTGAGGATTGCCATCTTGAGGCTTTGGTGTTACAGTGCCTATTTCGATAAAACCGAAACCCATTGCTGCTAATTCGTTTACCAGTACCGCATTTTTATCGAAACCCGCAGCAAGCCCTATTGGGTTTTTAAATTTCAGTCCAAATAATTCTCGCTCTAGCTTAGGGTTTGATGTACCGTACATCATGGAGCAGATAGAACTTACCAAAGGCAGTTTAAAGAGTGTTTTAACTAAATAAAAGGTAATAGAATGTGCTTTCTCTGGAGCAAATAAAAAGAGAATGGGACGGATTAGTAATTTGTACATCGAATGTGTTTGCGCAAAATTAGCAGAAATGCCAACGTAAACTGCACTCAACTTACATTATAAACTTGATTTAAGTAGATGCTGAATTTATTCAGCTATCTCTACCAAATTAAAGGTTACATCAATCAAGGTTTGATATTGCTCCCCTGCTTCTAAAACGCTTTCGTCGCCGTCTTCAAATTTCCAATTTATTTCAACTTCGTGTTCGTCAGATTTTATATCGACTAGCTTTTTAAACAAACCAAGCAACACTCTAAAAGAACTTGTATTAAAATATTCGAGTTCTACTTCTAATACTGTTTTAGGTTGAGCCACATCTTTGTAGTCTTCAATCCAAGCAATTATTGGTGTATAAAATTCGAAAGGATGCTCTGATATCGATCTACCTACTATCTTCAGTATGCCTGTACCCGCATCAAGGGTTACTTCAGGCGTTTTTACCGTTTTTTTTATTGAATATGTATCCATCACTGTGTATAATTAAACGATGATGAACTAATATAGTTCGCGATATTTCAATAAATATCCCTTAAAACTAGGTGTTTGCGAGAATCTATTAGAAATACGTAGCTATACCAAACTGAAATCCGCCTAGGTTAGCTGCTGGATTTCTAAATAGATCGGTGGTTTTCTGAAAACGGTAGTTAAATTTAAGTACTGCATCCGAAGTTAAACGTAGACTTACCCCTGCCATGATGGAAGCAATGTTGTCGCCTTTATCAATATCTACAGTACTTAATGTATTAGAAGGCGTGGAAAAATCGCCAACGTTATAATCAATTATTTCACCTCTTACATTCAACAATAACTTAGCGTGTTCGAAGTCCATTATTTTTTTATCAAAAACTTGTTGGTTAATTTCTATGAAACCACCGTGCTGCGTGGTACCATATAAATCTAACAGCTCCTCAGGTACATCAACCTTAACCATTACATACTCCCCCTTAATTCCTATTTTCTTAATCTTAAAAGTCCAATCGAAAGCAACAATGTGCACATTTCGCGTTGCGTCTACCACTTCTCCTTCTACCCGGAACGTGTTGTAAGCACCACCGTAATACGAGATGCCGTATTCGCCAACTTTTCTGTTAGCCACAGAAACTTTTGCATTAAACATGGGCACACCATTGTTATCCTCACCAAACATTTCTTCGTTTTTTCCTCCCGGTACAAATGTTCTCCCTTCTGAGTTATTAACAATACTGGCTTGTAATCCGTTGGTAACGTATGCATCGTATGAGACCACCACAGCACTAGGATAAAGCTTTCCGTGGAAACCAAAACCAACCTCCGACAATGTTGAAGGAATTAACGTGGTAGATGATAAAGGTCTATCAACAAAATCCCATTTAGGCGAATCGTGGTTAGCATTAACCAATCCAATTTGGGGAAGCAAGATACCTGCTCTAAAAATAAATGCAGAATTTATTTCAATGTCCAACAAGGCAGTTTCTAACGCAATTTCCTCTGTTCCGTGTTCAAATTCTAATTCCGATAAAAACTTAATTCTTTCGTGAATGGTCGAATACAAAAAGATATTGAATCTTCTCAATTCCATACTAAACCCTTCCGATACACCGTCTTCTGCAAAATAATTGGTATTCGCTTCCATGTATCCACCCACCGCTGTTCTCAACTTATCCATTTTTATAAATGGTCGGTTATAGATAGCATCTTGGTTAACCAATTCTAGCCTAGAAGTATCCTTTTTAGCATCGGTATCGCTTTGCGCATTAACATTAATGGCTGTTACCAATAAAAAGGCACTCGTTAAAAAAGATAATGACTTCTTTAAATTCATCTTAATAGTATAATTATGTTTTCTTCGTTTGAAGTTACTTTGTAGTGTTTCAAATTATTTTTTGCCGGCCCTTTTAATACTTTGCCTTCATTAGAAAATTCGCTCCCATGACAAGGGCATGTTAAATAAGTTCCTGTTGCTTTCAGTTCACACCTTTTGTGGGTACACAGCATTACAATGCCGTCGTAACTACCGTTCTCCCTTTTGATGACATAAAGAGGAGCATTAGCATCTTTAATTTTCACAACGAAAAAGGGCTTGTCTAAAACTTCGAATTTTTTAATCAACAACTTGTTACCCTCTTGTACAGTAGTGGCGTAAAAAACAGGAGTACACGATGTACCCAATACAGCCATAGCACCACCCATGCAACATAAGGCAGTAGCGCTGCCAAGTTGTTTCACAAATTTACGTCGCGATAAATCTGTCATAGCGAATTTAAAAATGCGATTACTTGATCTTTCTCAGCATCTGTAAGTGCCTTATAAGAACTTGCAGCATTATCGGCTTCACCACCTAAATGCAAATTAACCACCTGATTTATTGTAGTAGCTCGGCCATCGTGCAAATAGTAGGCAATACCTCCTTGAGAATCTGCCGCTAAGCCCAATCCCCATAAAGGAGCCGTTCTCCACTCATCGCCCGATGCACTTCCTTCTGGATAACCATCGCCTAATAAAGGCATGTAATGAATCAATAAGTCTGTGTAAGGATGAAATTCTTTCTCGCTCAATGCTTCAATTTCCGAATAGCCTGTTTTTAATGTAGAGATATGACATTCGGCACAGCCAACTTGTTTAAAAAGCTCCTCTCCTGCCATTACGTTCTCATCATCTTCCATTCTTCTTGTAGGAGCCTTTAAAGTTCTAAGGTAAAACACCAAATCGTTTACCTGATTTCCTGCCAACTCAGGATCTGGAACGTCGTCGCCAGTGTTATAGCCAACTTCTATGTTAAAAGGATCAAACATGTCGAAGTCGGAAGTAATTCCCATATCCTCCTTAAGAGCAAATACAATCTGTTCCTTAACAGTAGCCTTTGTAGCTTTTTTACCGAACCTACCAATATAGTAACCACTGCTATCTACATGATGACTCTCTAATATAAATGCGCTTTGAGGCATTACATAGTTTACACGGCCCGAAACGCCATTTCCTTGAGCCGTTTGCTTAGCAGCCAAATTCAAAAGCGTTGTATCGTGCACAGCAGATAAAAAGCCCAAGCCTGTAATAATTGGAGGAACTCGTCGAGAAACAACTGTACCAGCATCTGGTATAGACTCTGCCAAGTAATTAAGTACTGCCTTACCTTGCAATTGCGGACCACCTAAAGAGTCTAAATAATTAAACACTCCGTTCTCCCACATGCCAAACCTTTCCACTACAGAAGAGAAATGCCCTTTTCCGTCGCCTACATGGCAACCTTCGCAAGAGGTTTGAATAAACACAGGACCTAGTCCTTCCTCGGGAGAATAAACATGTGCAAACCGTTCATCTCCTACAAGATGAGCAGCCATTTGTGCATTATTTAAACCTTCTATTGGCTCTGCAATTACTTCTCCGCTATCTGGCGCCCTTGGAACCAGCTTGGTACAGCCTTGCAGAATCATACCTGCCGAGCAACCAATTAATATAAATGCTTTTAATTTTAACATGGTACAAAAATATATTTTTTAGGCTAGTCTAAAAATTTATTTAGATAAATTATAATACTTTATTTATCTTTGATGAAAACTTCAGGTTAATGACTAACACCCAGACGGAAGAAAACTATCTAAAAGCCATTTACAGCCTCAGCTTAGAGGAAACAAAAGGCGTGTCTACCAATTCCATTGCAAAAGCGATGGATACAAAGGCTTCTTCTGTTACCGATATGGTTAAAAAGCTGGCACAAAAAAAACTGGTCGACCACATAAAGTATCAAGGTGTTACCCTAACTCCTACCGGACAGTCTATTGCGCTTAATATTATTAGAAAACATCGACTTTGGGAATACTTTTTAGTAGAAAAGCTTGATTTCCCTTGGGATGAGGTTCATGAAATTGCAGAACAACTTGAACATGTTTCCTCAAAAGCGCTTACCAATAGGCTCGATCAATTTCTAGGACATCCCAAAAAAGATCCGCATGGCGACCCTATTCCTGATGTACATGGCAATGTTGTAATCTCAAAAGATATTCGCTTGTCGGATTTAGCTAAAGCCAGTACTGGAATAATTACAGGCGTGCTGGATTCGTCCAAGGCATTTCTTAATTTTTTAGCAGACAACAACCTTAAACTGGGAAGCAAAATTGCTGTTGCAGACATCTACGATTTCGATCAATCGATGGTTGTATTGATTGATGAAAAAGAAAAAACAATACTATCCAATCAAGTTACTAAAAACCTGAATATCAATACAAATGATTGAACAATTTAAAGCTTTTATTGAAAGCTTCGAGAGTCCTATTATGCAGGCACTCATCGCCGGACTTTTTACTTGGGCCCTTACTGCTCTTGGCGCATCTCTTGTATTTTTCTTTAAAACAATGCACAGGCAGTTTCTCGATGGTGCGTTAGGTTTTACTGGTGGAGTTATGATAGCAGCCAGCTTTTGGTCGTTACTTGCGCCATGTATAGAAATGTCGGAATCGAGATTTGAACCAGGAATGGAATGGATTCCTGCCGCGGTAGGTTTTACCGCAGGAGCAGTTTTTCTCTTTATACTCGACAAAATTCTTCCTCACTTACACATTAACTTTAAAAGAAGCGAAGCTGAAGGACCCAAATCTGCTTGGCACCGAACTACTTTATTGGTATTGGCCATTACAATTCACAATATTCCAGAAGGTTTAGCTGTAGGAGTATTATTTGGTGGAGTTGCTGCTGGTTTCGATGGAGCAACTTTAGGTGGTGCAATTGCATTGGCAATCGGAATTGGGATTCAGAATTTCCCTGAAGGACTTGCTGTTGCGATGCCCCTACGCAGACAAGGCGTTAGTAGATTCAAATGCTTTTGGTATGGCCAACTTTCTGCGGCTGTAGAACCAATT
The DNA here is from genome assembly GCA_013214205.1 of Flavobacteriales bacterium. Lineage (GTDB taxonomy): Bacteria > Bacteroidota > Bacteroidia > DT-38 > DT-38 > DT-38. Next base: position 2,695 of record JABSPQ010000450.1, on the reverse strand, counting down.
GCTGCAGTTATTGGTGCTTGGGCCGTATTAACTTTCGAACCTATCTTACCATATGCGCTCGCTTTTGCTGCTGGCGCAATGATTTTTGTTGTTGTAGAGGAGGTAATTCCCGAAACACAGCGGGATAAATATGCCGATACTGCCTCTATTGGTCTGATAATAGGGTTTGTAGTAATGATGATATTAGACGTTGCTCTAGGTTAATAAAATCCATATTTTTGAATTGCAATGAGCGATTCCATTAACATAAAGAACAAGAAGGCTAATTTCCTTTTCGAGCTAAGCGACAAAGTTGTTGCTGGCATTCAATTATTAGGTACCGAAATCAAATCTATTCGTAACAACAAGGCGAGTATAAAAGAAGCCTATTGCACTTTTGTAGGCAAGGAACTTGTGATTAGAAATATGCATGTGGCGGAATATTTCGAAGCATCTTACAACAACCACGAACCCAAAAGAGACAGAAAGCTATTGCTTAATAGAACTGAATTGGATAAGTACTACGGCAAAGTAAGAACCAAAGGATTTACCATAATCCCAGTTAGGCTTTTTATAAACAATAAAGGTTTAGCTAAAATGGAAATCGCTTTAGGAAAAGGGAAAAACGTTCATGATAAACGTCAGGATTTAAAAGCGAAGGACGATAAACGTGAAATGGATCGTGTAAAAAAAGAGATGGGCTGATCAAGATACCATCTCAAGCAGAAACCCAATTAACTAATTTATTAGGCACAAAAAAAGCCCTGACTTTCGTCAGAGCTTTTAAAGCTTTTGCTTATTCTAGATACCTACTAGAAATGAGCAGTTAAATTCAATGCAGCAGAAGAACCAAATCCTGGGATAGCACCGCTTATAGCAGAAGCACCAGCATCAGTACCCCAACTAAATCCAGCAGACTTGTTTCCAAGAGTAGTTGATTCATTCGAACTAGCAGTAGTTGCTCCGTCTAAAATAGCCCAATCTTCTGTAAGTGTCTCTGTTTGAGCAGTTGATTCATATCCAAATCCCCATCCAAATTCAGCTCCGATAGAAATTTTAGGAAGAATAAAATAATCAACTCCAACAAAACCTCTAAGACCGATACCCATACTAGAATTCTCAACTTCAAGAATTCTAGTATTAACACCACTAAAACCATCACCACTAGCGTTGTAACCATTAGTCTCACCTTCTAAGTTAAATTCTGTTCCATACTCAGTAGTAGTTTTTGTTCCACCTTTCATAAATAGCAATTCACCACCATAAAAACCTTGCAGTCTGGCATAACCTCTCCTAAACTCTAAACCACCGCCTAAAACAACAGCATGCGACTTAGTTTTCTGAACATCCTCTATTTGAGTATACTCGTCACCGTTTGCATTTGGTGTAGCGTCAAGAAAAACTTCTTGATTCGAATCAAAATACTGTGTTACTTTAGAATTAGCAGTACCTAAACCACCATTTGTTTGAAACTGAAACTTCGCTCTTACAGCTTTAGTATCAGTTAAAAAGTACTTACCTACAATAACACTTCCGTTACCATCAGTAAAACCAGGGCTAGATGTAGAACTACCATTATAATCCATGATATTTACAGCATCAAGCGCAAAGTTTAATAATGGTGACGCATCAAACTGAATTGCTATATCTCCTGCAACAGGTAAAATCTCACGTCCGTTCTTGTTTTCAATCTGTTCGAAAGACGGACCAGAATCATCCTGTGCATATGTCATTGTTGCACCCATCATTAGAGCTGCAACCAAAATTTCTTTCTTTTTCATAATGTTTATATTGGTTTTAATTAAATTTAATATGCCGCAATGATACCATTATTTGACATTGGGCAACTAACTTCCGAAAGAGGCTTTTCAACAACCAACTGTTAATAACCCCGACTTATTAACAGTTTATTAACACCCAAAATAAGTCTTTGCACTGGGCGCAAGAAAGCAAATATATTCATTATCACCAAGTTCCGACCATTCGAATTTATCAATGTATTTTTATTAGGGGCAAAGTCTATTATTAACATTTACAATTACCGTTAAAGCTATTTGACTTTTTTTATCTTATGTGTGACTCGATATGCTTAGCACATCTCAAAACCACAAAGTACTGAATACCAACCACCTCAAACAGCGGCAACTTTATCAGAAAAACAACAATGAATATAACTTGCACGATAACAGATAACTCTATCGCCTACAATTAGAGGTATTAAATCAACAACGGACTTTGTTAATTAAACAAATAAGATGATTTATGCTTTTTCTTTTAAGAATGGAACAAATTTAAAGTCACCATGTTCGATTTCTTCAAATTCAGTTTCGCTAATCTTTTTTAGCTCATACATTTTTTGTGTACCATCGCCAACAATGGGAACAAGGAGTGTACCTTAAGTACTATTTAACTTTTAACAATTTCAAATTTTCAATCCCAAATGCATGAACCACCCTTAAAATATAAACACCTGAATTTAAATTGGTGCCTAATTGAAACATCTCATTAGTACTTCTCGAGCCTTTATACACAACTTGCCCGCTAAAGTCGATTAATACCAGTTAAAATTCAAAGCCGCCTATATATTTCGTATATTTATAGTATGGGAAAAAGAGCTAATATATTTATAAAAGAGAGCGAAGAAGAATTAACTATTCTGTATAAAAAGGAAAGGAACTATAAAAGGAAACTACGGCTAAAGAGTCTGATACTTACT
>JABSPQ010000449.1 GCA_013214205.1 Flavobacteriales bacterium | reverse complement strand
CTCTTTGCCATTTATTGACTCCTTGCATTTTGGAGATAGTACTTTTTATGAGATCTTTACTTTTGGATTGACTCTTGATATTCACCTTAATGATTGCGTTAGAAACATCACTAAGATACTGAATATCAATGAGTTAATCTGATTTTAAAGGAGTTATGTTGCTGGTTTTTAAGTGTTTATGACAAACCTTAACGGACTATTGTAAATAAATACTTTCTTTATTTAGACGTAACTCTTTCAGGAACATACGGGTCGGCATCGGCTTCGGTAACTTCAAATGTTGAAGTAATTGAAGGTGAATATAATTTGATAACTCAAGAAATTGCAGACGCCAATAAAAGAGGGCGGTTTAATGTGTTGGACTTTAATGGCGATGGGCTCCAAGATTTTATAGTGAATAAAGAAACCAAAGGAGAACTATGGATTAGTAAGGGCTATTCTGAAAATGGCTTTGGCCCGGATGCCTATACAAAAATACCCATAAATGATGAGAGCTTGTATAATGCCAATACCATGTACGCTGATATTAATGGAGATGGAAGAACGGATGCAGTTCGTATCGTAAAAGGCGTTGATAAAATACTCGCTTTCTTTTTTATTAGTAGAGCAAACAACACTTTCGAGAGGTGTGTTTTAGAAGTTCCGGGGACTTATTTTAATATGAATGATGAAACGAGTTGGAGCCTTGGTGATGTTGATGGAGATGGAATGATTGAGTTGTTTGCACATAATACCGAATGGTGTTGCATTGATTTTATTCATTTAAACCCTAAATACACTTCAAAAGGTCGACAGTTAACTGCGATTAAAGATGGGTTTTTAAACGAAATTTCATTTCAATATGCCACCCTTTCTGGAGGGGAGAATTACCAAAAAGGAAATGATAATTCTTATCCTTTATCCGATTTTCAAGGTGTCATGTCTGTAGTTGAAAAAGTAGTTTCATTTGATGGTATAGGAGGTGAAATAATAAATGATTATAGTTACAATGAGGCTATAATTGACAGAGTAGGGAATGGGTTTTTAGGTTTTAAAAAAGTTACTCAGAAAAACCAAATTTTTAATTCAAAAAAAGAATCTGTTTTTAAATTGATTGAAGAGTCTGGAAAGTATAGAATGTTATCCCCTTATCAAGAAAATTCGTCAAATTATAATGGTAATAAGGTTATAAGTAATGTAGAATATAATATAGAATATACTAATATTGGTGAAGAACAATTTGGATCAAATGGAAATTCAACAATTGCTAATAACTATACTACGGGCGTACACATTGAAACGGTTGTAGTAATTAATTCGTTGGGGAATACTACCATTATTGAGGAAAATATAAATTATGGACTTCAAATCAATATCACGACATCTGTATTTGGAGAGGTCGGGAGTGTGCATGAGTATAAACCGCTTTCGGTTATTGTTAAGCAAACAAGAGCAGGTGAGGCTTCCGATTTGAAGCATGTAACCTATGAGTATTCTGACGATATTATTTCTTATCTGAACAAGGAAATTGTTAATTCAAATGAAAGCGTTACAGAAGAGAACTCTAAATATAAAACCAGCACTTTTACTTACGACACCTTTGGTAATGTGCTTACTGAAGAGGTAAGTAGTGTTGGATTGGTAAGTGCGAGAGTTGCTTATAAATATGATGCTGACGGCAGGTTTAGAACAGAAAAAACAAATGTATTAGGTCAAACTTCAACAACAAACTACCATCCGTTTTGGGGCAAGCCTGTTTCTGCTACTAATATTATTGGGCACAAAAGCTTATTTAAGTACAATGAGTTGGGAGGATTGAGTATTTCTGTAAATAGTAAAGGGCATGAAGCTATTTCTTTAAGAAGCTGGGATTTTAATGTGGATACTAGCTTGCCCAGCCCAATTGCTGAGGGTAAGACTACATACACGGTGAGTAATTCGGAAATAGGAATGCCCGATACAAAAGTATGGTTCGATAGTTTTGGGCGTAAGGTGAAAACACAAATAGAAAGTATAAATTCTCAACTTGTGTATCAAGTAATGGCCTATGATGAACGAGGAAATAACTTTGCGAATAGCAGTCCGTTTTTCGCGGATGGCACAAGTAACCCTTTTGTAAGTACAACCTATTATGACAACGTCAATAGGATAATACGTACTGTTTCTGGTCCCATAATTAACACACACGAATATGAAATGGAAGGAGAAAACTTTGTTATAATTTCTAATAGCCCTCAAGGATGGAAAAAGATAATTACAGACCCTTCTGGCGTTGTATTGAGTTCGGAAGATGTAGGCGGGAAACTAACGTATGAATACACCAGTAGAGGTATAGAACGCAGCATCACTCTCGCGGGAATAGAGTTGGCAAGTATGAGGTATGATGTTAATGGCAATCAAACCTTTTTAAAAGATGTAAATGGGGGGACGATTACATACAATTACAATGGATTTAACCAATTGGTGAAACAAACAGAATCAACGGGTAATAAAACAATGGCTTATGATGCCGCTGGGAGAGTAATATTAAAAACAAGTCCAGATGGAAATAATACGTATCAGTATGAAACGGAAAATAATGGATTGAATTTACTGAAAAGCGAAACCGAAGACCTAAATGGTAATAGTAAATTATACTTTTATGACGAATATAGTCGTTTAATAAAAGTGAAGGAAGTTTCTAGTTTCGAGGTGCTTACTTCAGGTTTTGAATATGATAAATTTGATAGATTGGTAGAACAAACTTTTTCTTCAGGTATTGGAATTAAAAATACATATGATGAAATAGGCTACTTAGTAAAGAAAGTTTTTGGTAAGCATGACATCTTCTTTAATCCCGAAATAAACGAACTGGGCCAGCTTACCAACTATGAAAATAGTGCACATGTAACCACTTTAACTTATGGTCGATATGGAAACCTTGTGAGAAAAAAAGTCAGCAATATTTTTAACATGCAATACGATTTTGATGTTGCTACGGACAACCTACGGAGCAGAGCAGATGATATAAACGATCTTACGGAAAACTTTACTTATGGTGATTTAAGTAGGTTGGAAAATTCGGACGTATTGGCGAATAGTTCTCATTTAAACATCGATTATCATGAGAACGGAAACATCAAATCTAAATCCGACGCTGGAACTTATGAATATGATGCCAATAAAATTAATGCAGTTATAGACATAACTGGTGGGCCAAACCCACTACCACAACAAAATATTGTGTACAACAGCCACAAAAAGGCCACAGAGATTGCCGAAGGGCCTGCTTCGCTGAAATACACTTTTGGTGCTGACGGACAAAGAAAAAAAGCTATTCTTAAATCGTTTGGAGTAACTGTTAAAACCAAGTATTACGGAAGTAACTATGAGCAGATAATTACCAACACCGACACTACGGAATTAACTTACGTAGGTGGGCCAGATGGACTACTTGGAATATGGGCAGTAGAAAATGGAGCAGGTAATTGGTATTATACCACCACGGATTATTTAGGCTCTATTTTACAAGTAGTAAACGTTAACGACAGCCTTGTTGCAGAACAAAATTTTGATGCTTGGGGCAGGTACAGAAATCCAAGTGATTGGACGTATGATGGGATAATATTTACTAATCCAGCTTGGTTAACGAGAGGCTTTACAGGCCATGAGCATTTACTAGGATTTGGATTAATTAATATGAATGCCCGAATGTATGATCCTATAGTGGGTCGAATGCTAAGCCCTGACAAATTTGTCCAAAACCCGTCAAATACACAGGGTTATAATAGATATAGTTATGTTTTTAATAACCCTTTAAAATATACTGACCCAACTGGTAACTCGGCTATTTTGTTTGCAATTGCACTTGGTGCAGTTCAAGGAGATATTATTGGGAACAAAAATGGCGCAACGGGTTGGAATAAGCTTGGTTATATAGCTGGAGGTGCAGCAATTGGTGCAATATCAACAGGTGCAGGAGGATTCGCAGGTGCAAAAATTAGCGCTCATCCTGGCTTTTTTGGAGCTTTAGCTTCAGGTGGAGTTAGTGGAGGTGTTGGGAGTGCTATTTCTGGAGCGGGTTTTACTGCTTTAGCGGGAGGTGATGGAAGGTTAATAGGAAAGAATACCCTTTTAGGAGGCTTAAGAGGTTTAATTTCGGGAGGAGTAATTAGTGGAATTAGTTCAGGTTTTCATTCAGTTGCTCACGATGGAAATTTTTGGACAGGGGAAAGAACAACCTATTATGAATTTGCAAAAGCAAGCTCTCAAGGAGTGAATGAAACCCCAGAAAATTATAACGAAGAGTATCTGAACACGTTCGCAGATAAGAATATGCCAGAAATGAAAGAGGTGAGAGCGCATATATCATCGCTAAATGCAGGTGCAGGACCTAACGCTAGGTTTTTAAAAACAGGACATTTTAGGATTACTAAAGGTATACATGCTGGAGACAACGCTTATGGGTATTCGACATATCTAAATAAAACTGCGGGTTGGTCTATTTGGATTTCAAAAGCTTCATTTTCATCCACTGGCCAGTTAATCTTAACTCTTGGCCATGAATTTTTACATGTTGCATATGGTCTTGGAAATTATGTTTCGGCGGATGCTCAGCATGCATCAATTTATAAATGGCAAATGGCACAAGGAAAAAAGTTTTATTTAAAGGGTGGTATAAAGGCAAAAAATAAAAGATTCTCACCATATTGGAATTCTAAAAATGACGCCATATGGAAACAATTATTACCAATTAAAGGCATACAACCAAAATGGTAGTAATAAGGAATTTGTGTTGTCTTGGTTTAATTCTAATCTTATTTGGTTGCTTGAACTCCAATAAGGCAATAAAATCGGTCGTTTCAAAAGAGATTATAAAAGAAGTCCTTTTGAAAAAAGAATTTTTAAATTTAAAAATGGTAAGTAATGATTTTATATTTCATTTTTCTAAATCTGAGGCCATCAAACAGTTTGATGAGCTATTAGATACTTTAGAGTTTAGAGTTAATAATGAAATAAATGTGGATTATAGTTCAAAAATGTTTAATCGTTATTACTCAATGCGCGAGTTGCTAATTCAGAATGATAAGTATGAAATTATAGATTTCAATACTATAGATACTCTGATAGATTTAAGTTTTATGGATAAAATTGCGTTGCAGAATAATAACACTCATCTTGGTTTTCGCCTGTTTTTCACTGATATACAATGCATGCTTCTTGAGCAAGGCGAAGTAGCTATTGTTGAAAATATAGATTTTATTAGTAAGATAAACATGGTAAACTATTCAGTGTCCAACAAGCTAAATGGTCGATCATCAGTGAAGTTTTATACATTAGAGGGAAAAGAAATATGTGAATGTCCTCCTATTGTACATTATAATTGAATGAAATTCTATGTACAATATTGTTAAGTTATTTGTTATGAAAAGTATTATTCTGATAATTATAGTTGTATTGAGTAGCTCAATACTAGTTGCCCAAGATGATGTTACCACTTACTATGCTTATGATGATGCCGGTAATAGAGTGCTTAGGTACATGATTGAGTTAGATACGGAGGATAAGACAGAACAGAAAAAGTTAAACGCTTCTAAGGTTGAAAATGATGATACTACCAGTGAAGAACTTATAGACATAGTAGCCTACCCAAACCCCTTTATAGATGAAGTAAACTTTGTGGTAAACGCTGATGGAGAGCCTGCACCCGTTTCGGTTGTTTTGCTAGATGCAACTGGTAAAGAACTCTACAAAGGAGAGCATCAATCGGGAGAAGAAGTAAGCATCAAAGTTGATAGACAAGTGGGGGTTTGTTTGCTTAAAGTGGTACAAGGAAACAAGGTAGCTAGCGTGAAGATTGTTGGGGAGTAATGTTGCTTGTAATAAAACTTTAATTCATACTCATTCAATAATAAAGTCAATTTTTACTATGTTCATTGTGCAGTTTTAAAAGATCACTTATAGAATTAACCCCGTCGTTGTAATGAAACAGACTGTCTTGATATTGATACTTAACTTAAGTGTTATATATTCATTATTCGCACAAATAAGTTTCGACTTATTAGAATACAAAGACATTGAGACAAGCGCTGAGGTTCATGTGACTGAAGATTTTAACAACGATGGGTTAATTGATTTACTTGTTGTTGGGGGGTATGACTTTGGAGCCCCTAATGATTACACTTTTACCTATTTTATTCAGAACAAGGATAGTCAGTTGGACTCGATGGTAAGTATAACCTACTGCAACTCGTATCCTGGAGCTACATCCATTGCAAGTGGGGATCTTAATAATGATGGTTGGTTAGATGTGGTTATTGCATATGATGACAGTATATCTGTTTATTACCAGAGTAATACTGGGTTGTTTACAAAAGAATGTACTAAATATTATAATGGAGTTCGAGCATATGGTATTGATTGTGGAGACCTCAATAACGACGGATTGGATGATATTGCCGTAACTAACTTTAATGACGTTAATTTAAAAGTGTATTATCAACTGTCTTCTGGGGGATTTGACATAGAAACTTACAATAAGCCAATTTCTGGACAAAATGATCTTGAAATTGTTGATATAAATAACGATGGTCTGAATGACTTAGTAATGTCAACGTCAAATTCTATGGTTGGTTATGAAGGCTATGATTTGTACACATTTTGTATTTATTTACAAGATGAACAAACCAATCAATTTACATACCTGACCTATTACGATATTAAAAATACACAGTTTAATAGGCTTGGGTATATGGCGATTGGTGATTTGAATAATGACGGATTACTAGACATTGCTGTCACTACTTCCTTTGATGTTTATATTTTTTATCAAGATGAAACTAATCCTGACTTGTTTGATACTTGGGCTGTGGAGTTAAATAAGTGCACAAACCCTAGCGCAATTGTAATAGCAGATTTGAACAATGATGGAAAGGCCGAAATACTTGTTCAAAATGATGGTTATGGTTCGTTTTCAATTTACGAATCGGATAGTTTATTTCAATTCGAGGACTATATAGGTTATAAAATTGGACCATCATATAGTGTTCTACCAGACGGTTTATCTGTTAGAGATATGGATGGGGATAGTATTCCTGATCTTGTAACTACAGGGGGGCAAGGCACTGCCATTTATAAGAATACGACAATGTTGGATATTTCTATTGATGAACTTCCTAAAGACAATGGCAGTACTTTGGTAATTAACCCTAATCCTGCTAATAACTATATTAATATCGAATTAAAAGATTCTCATGCCAATATAAAGGTGGAAATAATTAATATGGTAGGAACTACGGTCTTGGAGCAAAGCTTTAATAGCTCTCAGTTGATTACTCTTAATTTTAATTTACCTGATGGATTGTATTTTTTATCTGTATCTGATGCTAATAATATCTCTGTTCGGAAAGTTTATATAAGAAACAATTAGTGAGAAAAATTGATAAGGAATAAAGCATTAATACAACGATATGAGCTACTTAAAATAACGGTCGTTCGATGAGTATAACCTTTCCCTATTTTGTAAGACTAACTTTTAATAGCATTTCTCATTTCTTTAAACGATTTAATTGATTCTCCCGTAAGTTTAAAAAGATATTTAGACAAATAAAGTGCTAACATCCCAGCCCCAATATACATCCCTGTTTTAATCGCTGGGGGAACAGTATTGCCAAAATACTTTTCCCTTAAATCTTCGTTAATTTCTTCGTTTTCATTCATCATCTTCTTTTTTGTTTAAATGCTTACTAATAAAATATGAAAGGCCAATTACTATAGTTGCACCTAAAGCGTATCAGTGCTGGGAATTGCATCTAGTATAAAATCTTATTATTTCAGAGCTTTGCCTTTAAAGCAGAGAAAAATGAGAAATAGAAAAAGCTATTGTTCGACTGATATTTTAAATCATCTTCAAAACCAACGCAAATCGAATCAAACAGTAAGTTTTTATTGCGCTGAACATG
>JABSPQ010000045.1 GCA_013214205.1 Flavobacteriales bacterium | reverse complement strand
TGCTTTGCAAAATCACCATCAAGAACCACCACTACACAAAAAAGCCATTTTATAGCTTCTATCGGAGCTTTCAATCGGTTTGAATTGATTAAAATGAGGAAGGGTAAAAATCATTTTTGCCTAAAACGCTACATAAATATTATGGCAATGAAAAAATCAACAACCGAAGTGCAACAGTTATTAACACCCAATTTAGCAAAAGTGGCTTAACGATGCGTAACATGAGTTAATAAGAGAACCCCAAATTTTCGTCATCCTCGAAAATTTAGTTCTTACTAAATTATTTGGGGATCTCTACGCCAGAAGCATTATTACGAATGAGTAATACGAAAGAACGAAAAGCTTTATAACAATACTAAGTCCTCCTAATACGTCATCCCGTGTTTTAATTCGGGATCTATTTGCTGTTCGGGTACCACCAAAGGACAGCGTCACCTGCAAAAAGGAGGGTAGGCCCACCGATGTATTCGGGTAGAAAGGACTTTTTCTTTTTAGTGGCTTGGTTGCCGCCTCCAAGTTGCAAACTTGAAGGAGTGGCATTATAGATTTGGGGGCTTGCTGTAAGCAGAACTTTTGAGTATCTGACTTATAGCAATACTATTTATTCTTAATGTAAAATTGTTTTCCTCTTTTACCACCAGCATCTTTTTCTTCAATAATAAATCTGTCGATGTTTTTTATAAGAGATGATAATTTGGGAGAGCCATAATTTCTTGAATCGAAATCTGGTTTTTTCTTTAAAATGTTGTTACCTATACCTCCTAGATGCGCCCAGCCACTCTCGTCAGATAAGTCTGAGATGCTAGTTTTAATCAAGTTAATCAACTCTTTGTCTATTGCGTTTAGTGCAGCCGTTTTATCTTTTGTACTCTCTGTAGTCTCGTTTTTAACAGCTTTCGTTGTCTTTACTTTTGGCTTTAATATTTCCAGATAAATAAACTTATCGCATGCTGTTATAAACGGTTTAGGCGTTTTTTGTTCACCAAATCCCAATACAGTTTTTCCTGCTTCTCTTAATCTAATTGCTAATCTTGTAAAGTCACTATCACTAGAAACTATACAGAATCCGTCTACTTTTTCAGAATACAAAATATCCATAGCATCAATAATCATTGCACTATCGCTAGAGTTCTTTCCTTTTGTGTAACTGTATTGTTGAATGGGTGTGATTGCATTTTCTAGCAAGACTGGTTTCCATCTAGAAACGTGTTTGTCAGTCCAGTCAGCGTATATTCTTTTAATGGTTGGTGTACCATGTTTTGCAATTTCTTGAAGCATTTCTTTGGTGTTCGCGTGCGGAACATTTTCTGCGTCGATTAAAACTGCTAGTTTTTCTTCTTTCATTTTTGTTTTTGTAATGTTTTTTTGGATTGCGGTAAAATCGATAGTTACTTGTAAATAACTAGTACCGTTGTACTGTGTGAGTTGTAAAGGTAAGTAATTTTTGTGTCTGTTGAGTTTTTAGCTGTCGAAATCTCCTTTTAGCTATACAACTCCGCCAATTCTAATTTTTTGATTCTGGCGCGAACGCCGCCTTTTGTTCTGCCGAAATGCGCCGATATATCTCGAACATTTACGCCTTCACAATATAGAACTGTTAATTCGTCGTCGAGTGCTATTGTCCAAGGCATGTAAGCACCCTTGTGGTTTTCCCTAACTTTTTCGACAGAGTATGTTTTCTGCTTTCCATTATCTGGTCTGCTTGTCGATTTTTTTGAAATTGTTTTAGGTTGCTTCACTTCCTTGGTCAGCTCTTTTATAATATGGATTTGAGGTGACTTTGCGAAGAATTTAGGCATTAGCGCTTCCGGAATATTAATGCTGTTTTTCGTTCTTGTAACAGCAACGTAAAGCAAGTTGATTTCTTCGATGTGTTTGGAGAGGTTGAAATCAGGCTTGTTTATATCTCCTTTTAGGTTCTTTATTTTTTCTTCTGTTATAAAATCATTTACAATATGAGTGGCATCGTATTCCATGCCCTTGCATTTGTGAATGGTAGAAAAGATTAATTGAGCTGTTTCCTTTTCGTCTTTACCAACATGCTTGGCTTTGATTTTTTTTAAGATAGGCGGAATTTTATTTTCATATTCCTGAACGATGTCAATCATCAATGCAAGTTGCGGATCTTCTGTCTTTTCAACGTATTCGGCTAATTCATCAAGACCTTTCATGTTTTTGATGAGATCGTCTCTGATAAATCTGTTTTTCCCATTAAAAAGATGCAACACGTCGTATAGCGACGCCCCATCTTCCGCATAGGTGTATGAGCTGATGTTGCCTTCAAAATAGATTCTTTTAAGGTTTGCATCTTCTGTTACATGCTCTATTGCTTTAAGTAACAACCCAAGGTTGGTACGGGCTAACACAGCTTTTACAGTGTGCGCTTTATTGGTTCCTATTCCTTTAATAGACATTGGAACAAAGTTGGTGAGATGACTTTTCCACTTTAAAATCTCCATGCTTAGGTTGGCCACATCCTGACTAAACCTAAAACTGATGGAAAGGTGGTAAGTTTTGAAATCAACTTTTTCCAATGAATTTACCGCGTGTCGCCAGCCATAAATTTGTTGGTGTGTGTCTCCAACAATTACCTTAACCGCTTTTTGTTTTATGAAAATATCTAACATAGCAGGGGAGGCATCCTGTCCTTCGTCAAATAAAATGAAGTCAAAATTTAAATTGGGATTTGAGAGTTGGAATTTTTTGAGATAAAAATCATGGGTAATATCAATTTCTCCTTGATCCATTTTGCGCAACAAAAGTCGAGTTTGACTTTCTATGTACTTGTAATAAGTTTTTACAAACGATTTTGCCGTGCTATCAGTAACAACGTCGAGGTAGTTTAAATCTCTAATTTTTTCTTTGTTGCTATTACAGAAGTAAGCAATGAATTTGTTAATGTGATTTGCAATAATGAATTCGGCATGTTTCTCGCCGTTTCCTTGCAGGTTAAGAAGCTTAGCGACCTCATGAGTTTTGAATCCTTGGTGCCTTACCGTATAATTATTTTGACGCACAATTTGTCGAAAGGCAAGGGAGTGCGCTGTTTCTACCACAACATTAGCGAGTCCTTTTTCTTGAAATTTCTTTACGGCTTCTAATTTAACAGATTTGTTAAAGGCTAAATAAAGGATGCGACTATTGCTTTTTTGAGCTTTGGCGTACTCAATAATTGTAGTTGTTTTTCCCGACCCGGCAACCGCGTTTATTTTAATGTTGCCAGTTGAATTGACGATGGCGAGTTGCTGCTTTGTTAATTTCACTTATTAAAATATTTCAAAAGTATAAAATGTTATCACATAAAGAAGCCTGTTATTTCAAATAATAATGCATTGAAATCGTCATAATTGACGCTAATAGTGCTTGAAAATGCAAATAGTGCTTCAATAATGTAATGTAACTTGTATTTCTTGACGAAACTTTAGTTGTTGTATTGGCTATATGCTTTATGAATCGAAATTTATTCAGCTTATATCTTTTGTAAACTTCCAATACGCTAAACTTTAAAAGCTATTCAAAGGTAGGTAATTTCTGAAGTTAGTTACATTGTTGTTTTGGAAATGATTAGAGCTTCGTTTCAATTATGGTAGTTTCCTTGCCACCTCGCATTAAATAATAAATGGATATATTGTTATACCAAAGCGAGTGAATGTTAGTAAATAGGGTTACATGTATTAAGGAAAGAGGAGAGAATTCTTCTCGTTCAAAGGCAATGAATGATCTCTTTAAAAGAGTAATCACTCTTGGCGTGCTTGCAATTTTATTATTAGGAAAAATTGATGTTCAGGCTCAAAAGATGAAGCGAATCAATTTGTTGTCTCTTCGGAATGGCGGTCACATAGAGTTCAATCCTTCTTCGCAAATGCAAATGTCGAAATACAAACTCGGAATAACAGAATACTCGGGCTTAGCTTTAATCGATGGCAATAGAAACAGTGGCTGGATGTCTCTTAATACTCAGTTTCCACTGGTATTTGTATTTGAATTGTCGGAAGAAAGTATACTTAGCAAGTTCGTAATTATAACACCTGACGGAAAAACATCGGAATCACCAAAGGATATTAGAATCGGTGTAAAATCTCCGGGATCAGAGAATTATACATTGGTAGTTTCTACAGTAATTGACAAGTACCGAAACTGGATGGCTTTCGAAATAGACCCCGTTTCGGCAAGGAGCGTTAAGGTTGTGGTGCTCTCAAATTATGGGGGAGAAGTTACCGAGTTTTTGGAAATTGAGGCTTGGGGCACTTATGTTAACGAAAATTCAGAACCGATTAATATAACAGGCGATTGGGATGGCTTGTGGGGATTGGCTTCTGTAAAGCAAATTGGCGACACGGTTATGGGGTGCTTTAAGCATGATGGAATTAGTTTTTCGGGCACGATGAATAGGAAGGTGCTTACCGCCATTTGGAATAGTCCGAATGGTTCTGGTATGTTGGTGCACCATTTTACAGAGAATGTAAATAGAAGTTTTGGAACATGGTGGGAAGGAGATAATCCGAATGTTTTTGGTATTGTAGAGGACGTTAAGGTAACTGATTTACCATCGGAATGCTTGGTGAAAAAGTATGTGCCTAAGCCTGTAGAGAAAAAGGTATTGGCTGTTGTAAAACCGCCATCACCTTCAGCACCAAAGAAAGTTGAATATGTAAAACCGAAGCCTCCGCCACCTAAGAAACACTCCACGTATGTAAAACCTGTAGGCTCCAACTTGACGGATAAGCTAGAAAAAGCTCTGCTAGAAGATGGAAAGTTTGTTTCGAGTCAAATTAAGTTTAAACCAAGTTCGCACTTCATTTTAGAAGAATCTTATCCCGTTTTATTCGCCTTAGCTCAAATTTTAAAAGCGCATCCAGAGATGCGTGTACGAGTAACTGGGCATACAGATAATATTGGAGATACCGATTACCACCAAAATTTATCGTACAAACGAAGTGTTCGAATCCAGACTTTTTTGTTCAACAGAAAACAAATAAGTAAGAATCGGATTGTGTGTGTGGGTATGGGTGATAAGATGCCGATTTATTCAAATGATACGGAAGAAGGCCGTGCTATGAATAGAAGGATTGAGGTTGAGGTGGTGAAGAAGTAGGGGCGCTTTGCATCAAGTCGCAGCCGAGCTCTTGCTGATACATGAATACCATAAAAGTATTAGAGAATAAGCACACTTGAAGGTTCGGTAGATGTTAATTCCTTATTTAGTGGGAGCCGGTAGTTATAAAAGGTTTATGAATTCTCCCGAAACATTAATTCCAAATATAACCTGAGAGCCTGTAAACCCAGGGATGTTGTATGCTTCATTAAGGTTATGTGAATATTGGACAAACATATGTACTGCGTTTAAATACATGTTAACAGAAACGTCAAGCCCGTTGTAACCTTGAGGAACCACGTTTACTCCTTCAATTACTTGTGTTGTTTTACCAAACTCACCAATTATTACCCTATGAGTGTAGTAGGCATTTATTGAAAAATCGATTTTATTTTGACTTTCATTTTTAGTAGAATCTACTTTATTGGAATCCTTAAATGTAAATGGCTTATAGTAGAATCCTAATCTAGCTATAAAAGGAGTAGCATCTATTTGGGTTACTGAATCGATTTGCCATAGGTTGTCGGAAATTTGAAACCTACCTGCAACACCAAAATGGTTAGACAATGTTGAATGAATGGTAGTTGTAAAGGCTTGCCCACTAATATTAGGATTCATTAAGGATGAACCCAATTGGCTCATTTGTTCCATTTCAATTACTTTTCTACCATTGTACGAAAAGAAGAGGTTGCATGAAATACGTTCTGTAACAATGTTAAAACCAAGACTTCCAGTTGCAGATGTACTGGGTTCGTCGCCTTCTATTTGGGTTGTGGCAAGTCCTAAAAGACCTCCTTCTCCATAAATGAAGACTTTTTTCGATTTTGTCCATTTTTCATTTCGGATTTGTTGTAATGCTTTGAGTTCGATGAAATTGGCAATATTGATAGAATCTGTTACTATCGAATTTTTATTATTAGTCTTTATTAATTTTTTTGCTGTCTTGAAATACTGTTTGTTTTCTCTTATACTGATTTTGTCAAGAATACTTCTCTTTTCAATAGATTTTAAATCATTTGTTATAAATCCATTTTGACTATACGAATAGGATGTAATTAAAAAGAATGGCTAAGTTCTAATTAGCATATTGAATACTTGTTGTTTGTACTCATACCATACACTATTAGAAGCAAATGCAATAGCTGTAACTATAGCCATTTTGCTGGTTGAATTTTTTATTTTCTCAAGTACTAGGAACCAGTTTAAG
>JABSPQ010000448.1 GCA_013214205.1 Flavobacteriales bacterium | reverse complement strand
TCAGGAGTGTTGAAAATGAAAAAACTAGAATCAAAAGAGGCTAAAGTTGTCACAATAGCAATAAATGAGCTTCTAAATGGATGGATTCCCTATATCCATACGATTACATCGGACAATGGGAAAGAGTTTGCAGAACACGAATATTATTTAACCCAAAAGTTGTATTTATTACTTGAATTCAGCGATTCTGTATCTCTATAAATTATTTTTCCGTCTAAATCTAAAACTTCAATATCGGTAAGGTCATTAATTTCTTTAAGAGAAGCGATAAGTAAAGCAAAGTCTTGGTTATCGATTTCCGAATTTTCTGTTTTATATGCAGCAATCATTTCTTGTAATTCAAGATTGTGCTTGGTCCTCAATACATCTCTTTCTAAGTCGCCGAAAATCTTACTTATTTGGTTACTCCTTAGCGATAATTTGTTCTCCAGAATTTCGAATACTTTGTTGCTTACAACAGAGTTGGCAGTTTGAATAGAAACTGTCATGATGCTAATTACAACAATTAAAATTCCGAGAATAGCATAGAAGTTTAGCTTAACGCTCAGCTTCTGGCTTCTGAAAACATGTGTAATGTCCTTTAGGTTCATTTTACTTTTGTTGGGGGTTTAGATGCTCCATTTTTGTCTGCTTTTTCTTTTTGGGCTACATCTCCTTTAGCTACATCTTTCTTATTGTCTTTAGCTTCAATTTTTTCCTCCTTGTTGGCCTGCTCAATTAGTCTTTTCTCTTCGCCTCCAGAAAGCAACAACAGAATCCTGTCTATTTTTCCGATGGAGTTTCTAATTGTTGCAAATACAGACGAGAAGGGCAGACTGCCTAATGATTTTATTTCATATCGCAACTCTCTTCCTAAAGAATCGTTGACTAACAAGTCTTGCCAAATGGAATCTCAAGCAGGTTAAGAAATAGTATTAGGCGTTAACAAATCCATGAGCGTTTTGTTTTTAATTTCCATTCGTTTGTACTCGAATGCTGCCATAAATTCTTTGTTGCATTTTATTATCGTCATGTCTTGGTTTAACTCTACCATCTAGGCGTTGTTAATTGCTTTTAATGTACTACCAAGCGACAACGACAACTCTTTACTTTCTGTAGTAAACTGAGCATACATTATTATCTTAGAGAGGTTGCCGTACGAATCCATAATAGGATTGTAACTACCGTTGAGCCAAAGCTTTTTACCAGTTTTGGATACGAAGTTAAATTCTCCCGAAAAGTGAGATCCTTTCTTTAAACTGTCCCGCAATATTTGAAAACGCATGCTGTTTTTATCTTTTTCAAAAAGTAATTTCGATTCGTTCTGACCAATTAAGTCGGCACTTGTGTAGCCCGACACACTAAGAAACATTGCATTTACATCTAGTATATTGGCATCGATATCGTACTCCAACGATGCATTGGTTTTATTTACGACCATGGATGTAATTGGTTGCCCATAACACACTAATTGCTAGCCAATATCAGCAATAACGTGCAGATTACGTGATTATACGGAAACGAGGGTAAGAGATATGCGAAAGGTAGGCGGGGTGAGGTAAGCGTTAAAACAACAAAGCTTTTCCGTTACCAGAAAAGCTTTGTTAAATAGGGGAGTGAAAGAATCCGATGCGTAGAACACGAATCAGGGATTCTCTCTGCTCTAATTATTTATTATCGTAAAGTGCGATTGCTCCATATCAACATCACGTTGATCGTTGATTCGCTCAATCGTTAAATCTTTTAAATGTACACGCGTTTGAAAATTTTCGTGTACCATAGAAATCGTTTTGATTTTAGTAACCGTAAAGTTTGTTTTACGGTTTTTATTGATGTGGATCTTCTTGAAAGAATCAATCCTTTTCGACTTATTTGGTTCTTCTTTAGTTCGTTTCTCGATAAAAATGTTTAAATAGTTTTCATCTTTCACTACCAATGATTTGTTACCCGGCGCACTGGAAATAGCCTTGTTTAATATTTTATTTATCTTTCCCATCTGAATCTTTAAGTTTCACAAAGTTGGTGATTATTAGGCTAGTAGGTTACGTTATAACCCGAAAGTTATTCATCCTGAATTGTTAATAACGTTGATTATTAGGGGTAACAGGCTGGGTCTATGAAGGTTTTTGCAAAAAAACTATGTGTTTAACTTTTCATAACAGACCAAGAAAACTTGTTGCAAGAGGTCGGAAGTGCCCATAAAACAGGGTGTTATGCGTTTTTTAACGTAGGTAAATTTGTGTATTTACCTAGGCTTAACTTCCCTAAAAGCGCATTTTACGAGAGGTACTTAAGGAGAAAAAGAACAATAAGGGGCTTCCGCTATTTTAAAAGCGGGAAGTCACCCTTTTAATTCGTGTATTTAGAAATGAGAGAATCCTGGTTTTAGTTAACGCTTGCTGCCGACATGTAAAGCGAACAATGTAAATCCTCAAGATTACCTTTTACATGCAATCAGTCAAATGCCATATTGCAAATCAGATCAAGACCGCATCAAACTGTTACCTCGAAATTTCGAAGGGTGTACAAGACAGCACTAATACGTCGAATTCAACAAGTTGAAACTTGGAGTAAAATCGGAGAAGACACTTTACGAAATTGTTCCATCCTCGGAAATCAAGGTGTTTCAGGTGCCTAGAAACCGTTATGGAGAGTTTACTTGGCAATTCGACGAGAAAAATTTTTTTTTGTATAAAAAGAACAATGCCTTGGGCAAAAACTAACTTGTAGTTTAATATAGGATACGTTTTTACTATATCAACTACAGATGACCATTTCAATGAAGGTTCCAAGTGTTTTCAAAAAAGCAATTGCTAAATCCTTAATAATATTAGGAATTACCATCTCAGGTTCAGTAAGCAGGCAGCAGTTTGTAGAGTAAAGTCAATATTTATTTACCAAAAGTGTTTACAATCCTGCTGCATACGACACCGCAAATGGATCACAGGTTTGGATAAAAAGCAGAATTAAATGGGCCAGTTTTCAAGGCGCACCAAGACTTTATATAGCAGGGGCACAAATAGGCTTACCCAATAGTGCCAGTACATTTGGTGCTGTATTGTATAATAATTCGGCAGGTGGATATGAAAAATAGGGGGTAGGTTTGCAATATGCTTACAAAGTAAAATTAGGAGAATCGCTTAATTTACGATTAGGGATTAGTGCAACTATTGCATCACTCTACTTTAGGGAAATACGGATTTATTGCTACACAAGCCGGAGATCCTACAGCTTCTAGAAACATGGTTAACTCTACAGCCTTAAATGCAGGGTTTGGAGCTTATTTGTCTGATGAAAAGTTTTATTTAGGGGTTTCTGCACTCAATTTATATTCAAACGTTTATAGTGCAAACGAGGCAAAACCTTTACATATAGCATCACAACGCAGGTTTTATGTTATGACGGGCTATCACCTTGGGATAAATAATAATGTAAAATTGAATCCCAATTTCTTAATAGATGTGCCTACAGGAGATAGCCCCAAGATTAACCTAACCTTTCTAGTAGAATACAAAGACATGTTAGATATTGGATTGGATTGGATTGGATTGGATTGGGCTGCAGGCGATGCAATTAAGTTTTTGAGTAGAGTGAAAATATCAGAACTAATTGTATTCGGTTACTCATACGATTTCCACACTACAGAGCTAGGTTTATTAAACACCGGATCGCACGAGGTGATGTTGGGCGCTACATTCTAAGCATGTTTAAATCTATTTGCAAAACCCAAATTAATTCCTAATTTTGACGCAATGAAAACATATAACAAATATTGGTGGCAACAGTCGTACTTAAGATGAACGACCAGGACCATTAATGAATAAGAAATTATTAATTTTAAAGGCTCGCCGTTCAGGCGGGTCTTTTTTATTTTACAGAACAATAAATGACCAATTTTAGTATATATACCAGACGGATTTCGTTTTTAGCGGATACCATTACATCGGTTAGTATTTATCTCAACTTGCGCGATAAGTATAGCAATACCATTATGCTAGAGAGTTCCGACTATCACGGTAAAGAGCACAGCTTTTCCTACATCTGCTGTAGCCCTATAGCAACAATTAAGGTAGAAGGCGAAGAGATTAAGGAAACAATTAAAGGACAAAAGGACGTAACGGTTGCCATTGATGACAACATCGATATGCCATTATACTTAAGTTCTTTCGTTTCGAGGTTTAAAGAAGAAGAAGAAAGAGACGAAGGCTTTTTTACCAATGGATTCTTCGGATACATCACTTTTGATGCCGTTAGATACTTCGAAGACATTACACTCCACAATGTGATCGACGGGCCTTCTGGCATTCCAGACATACAGTATTCTATGTACGAATATGTGATTGCGATAGATCACTTTAAAAATGAGGTTCATTTGTACCAACATGGTTTTGAAGCTGATACAGACAAAGAAGATTTAAAAAACCTTAAAGCATTAATAACTAGGCCTGCCAATACTTCGTTCTCATTCGATACTTTAGGTGATGAGACCACCAACCTTACCGACGACGAATACAGAGAAATGGTACGACATGGCAAAGCTCATTGTATGAGAGGTGATGTGTTTCAAATTGTACTTTCTCGTAAATTTGGCCAAGGTTTTAGAGGCGATGAATTCAATGTATACAGGGCTTTGCGATCAATTAACCCATCGCCGTATTTGTTCTTTTTCGACTATGGCAGTTTCAAGTTATTTGGATCGTCGCCAGAAGCGCAGATTATCATTAAAGAGAACCACGCCGAAATTCACCCAATTGCAGGTACTTTTAAAAGAACTGGCAACGATGCAGCCGATACCATTAGTGCCGAAGCATTAAAAGAAGATCCTAAGGAAAACGCAGAGCACGTAATGCTTGTAGACCTTGCCAGAAACGACTTAAGCAAAAACGGAACGAAGGTTAAGATTGATACTTACAGAGAGATTCAGTTTTATTCGCATGTAATTCACTTGGTTTCTAAAGTAAGTGCAGTTATTAGCGATGCTGTTAACTATATGAACTTAGTAGCTGATACATTTCCTGCAGGTACATTATCGGGAGCGCCTAAGTACAAGGCAATGGAGCTAATAGATAAGTACGAAAGCACTTCTCGTGGTTTTTATGGTGGCTGCATTGGTCATATTGGTTTAAACAACGAATTTAACCATGCCATTATGATAAGAACGTTTATGAGTAAAGACAATACGCTTCATTATCAAGCTGGGGCAGGGGTTGTAGAAAAATCTGTTGTAGAAGACGAACTACAAGAAGTAAATAATAAAATGGGTGCTTTAAGAAGCGCGTTAGAAATTGCAAAAGGGATATGAAAGTACTGATACTCGATAACTACGACTCGTTTACGTACAATTTGGTGCATTACATAGATAATGTTGGCAAATGCGATTACGATGTAATTAGAAACGACAAAATTGAACTGAGCGAAATAAAAAAGTACGACAAAATTTTACTTTCGCCGGGTCCTGGGATTCCTGTAGAAGCAGGTATTTTACTCGATTTAATAAAAGAATATGCTTCAACCAAAAGCATACTAGGAGTTTGTTTAGGTCACCAAGCTATATCCGAAGCATTTGGAGGTAAATTAATCAATATGTCTACCGTATACCACGGCGTTGCTACGCTAATGGAAATTGTAGACGAAAACGATTATTTATTTAAAGGTTTGCCATACTCATTTAGAGCTGGCAGGTACCACTCTTGGAAAGTAGATAAGAAATCGTTGCCAAGCGATTTCGAAATTACTGTTAGAGACGAGAGGGACGACATAATGGCGATTTCGCACAAAAAATACGATTTGAAAGGCGTGCAATTTCACCCTGAGTCTATTCTTACCGAACGCGGGCAGGAAATAATTAACAATTGGATTAATCATTGACGCAATGAAAGACATCTTAAATTATTTATTCGACCACAATACTTTAGACAAAGCGGCTGCTAAGGCTGTGCTTACAGACATTGGTTCTGGCAAGTACAACGAAAGCGAGATAGCTTCGTTCCTCACTGTTTTTAACATGAGGAACATTACTGTCGAAGAGTTGGGTGGTTTTAGAGGGGCACTTTTGGAATTGTGTGTACACATCGATTTGTCTGATTTTGAAACCATTGATTTGTGTGGAACTGGTGGAGATAGTAAAAACACATTTAATATATCCACACTGTCGTCGTTTGTGGTGGCTGGTGCAGGCATTAAAGTAGCTAAGCATGGCAACTATGGCGTATCGTCGGGTTGTGGTTCTTCGAATGTAATTGAACATTTGGGCTATCAGTTTACCAACGATCAAGATGTTTTGAAAAAGCAATTGGATCGAGCAGGAATCTGTTTTCTTCATGCTCCGTTGTTTCATCCTGCCATGAAAAACGTTGGGCCTGTAAGAAGAGATGTTGGCGTTAAAACATTCTTCAACATGCTTGGGCCAATGGTTAACCCATCGTTTCCCAACAATCAGTTGGTTGGTGTATTTAGTTTAGAACTGGCACGGATGTACAGTTATATATATCAGGCAACAGATAAAAACTATGTAATCCTGCATGCTTTAGATGGTTATGATGAAATCTCTTTAACAGGAGATTTTAAAATGATAGACAGAAAAAGCGAAAAAGTATTAGCGCCAGATCAAATTGGGTTTCATACCATTAAGCAAGAAGATATTCATGGCGGTGAGTCTGTAACGGATGCAGCTAAAATTTTCGTGGATATATTAAGCGGAAAAGCAACCTCAGCACAAAACAATGTAGTGGTGGCCAACTCTGGTATGGCCATTTATTGTGCAAACAAAAACACGAGCATAGAGGATGCAATGCAAACAGCTCAAGACTCGCTTTCGTCGGGTAAGGCTTTAGAAGCCCTTAAAAAGCTAATTGAATAAAATGAATATACTAGATAGGATAATTACGGATAAGCGCATAGAGGTAGCTGCAAGAAAGATAGAGAAGCCTGTTGGTGAGATTGACGTGAATCCGTTTATTTCAAATGCATATTCTTTAGCCGACAAGATTTTAAATAGCGATGAACCCTGTTTAATTGCAGAATTCAAAAGAAGGTCGCCTTCAAAAGGGTTAATTAACGGCGAAGCTAAAGTGGCTGATGTTGTTGCAGGTTATCAGGCTGCTGGTGCTAGTGCCGTTTCTGTGCTTACAGATTCTAAATATTTTCAAGGCACAATGGACGATTTAATTGCTGCTAGAGCCGCAATTGAGATTCCTATTTTAAGAAAAGAGTTTATTATAGACGAATACCAACTGGTAGAAACCAAGGCTGTTGGTGCGGATATTATCTTATTAATAGCTTCGGTTTTATCTATAGAGGAAACCAAGGCATTAGGCCAATTCGCTCAATCGTTGGGATTAGAAGTTCTACTAGAGCTTCGCGACAAAGAAGAATTAGATCACATTAACGAGTATGTTGATTTGGTTGGCGTTAACAACAGAAATTTAAAAGACTTTACAGTAAATATCGATCAGTCGATTGCGATGAACGAATTAATTCCTAAAGAACTGCCTTGCATTTCGGAAAGCGCATTAAAAGATGTGGATACCATCATGAATTTATATCAGCATGGCTACAACGGGTTTTTAATAGGGGAAACCTTTATGAAAACAGGTAGCCCAGGTGATAAATGTGCTGAGTTGTTAAGTGAGATTAAAGCGGAAGCCAAAGCTGTAAAATAATTGCGATGAAAATTAAGGTTTGCGGTATGAGAGAAGAGGAGAACGTTTGGGCAATTGCCGAAATGCAACCCGATTACCTTGGATTTATCTTTTTCGAAGGCTCTAAAAGAAACATTAAGGATACTTACCCCACGTTTCTAAATTACATCGACTCCAATATTACCAAGGTTGGCGTTTTTGTGAATGAGCGAACAGAAAACATTTTGGACTCGTGCCGACTTTACAATTTAACGATGGTTCAGTTGCACGGAAACGAATGGCCTGCACAATGCAAGGAGCTTATGGATAAAGGCTTAAAGATAATGAAGGCGTTTTCGGTTGATGATAATTTCGATTTTGAAACGGTAAACGAATACAAGGGAAATGTGGATTATTTTCTGTTCGACACCAAAGGCGCTAACTATGGTGGCAACGGAATTGCATTTGATTGGGATTTACTAAAAAAGTACGACAACGAAGTGCCTTTCTTTTTAAGCGGCGGCGTTGATGAGTCTGTTTTAGATGAATTGGACTTTTTAAAAGAAATGAATATAGTTGGAATAGATGTAAACAGTAAGTTTGAGGTTGAACCCGGCTTAAAAGATGTTCCAAGATTGAAAGAATTTATAAGTAAAATAAAACAATGAAGTTTCAAGTTGATGAAAATGGCTACTATGGCCAGTTTGGTGGGGCTTATATCCCTGAGATGCTCTATCCTAATGTAGAGGAGTTAAAGAATGCCTATGTAGGTGTAATTGAATCGGAAGCATTTCAGAAAGAGTTTATGCACTTGCTTAAGGATTACGCAGGTAGGCCTTCTCCGTTGTTTCACGCACAAAGATTGTCAGAAAAATACGGTGCGAAAATCTATTTAAAAAGAGAAGATCTTAACCATACAGGTGCTCATAAAATCAACAACACCATTGGGCAAATATTAATGGCCGAGCATTTAGGTAAAAAAAGAATCATTGCCGAAACAGGTGCAGGGCAGCATGGTGTTGCCACAGCAACCGTTTGCGCGCTAAAAGGATTAGAGTGCATTGTTTACATGGGCGAAATTGATATTGAGCGGCAAGCACCCAATGTAGAGCGCATGAGATTATTGGGAGCCGAGGTTAGGCCAGCTAAATCAGGCAGTAGAACGCTTAAAGACGCAACCAACGAAGCTATTAGAGACTGGATTAGTAATCCTACAGATACGTTTTACATCATTGGTTCTGTAGTTGGTCCACATCCATACCCAGATATGGTGGCTCGTTTCCAATCGGTAATTAGTAAGGAGATTAAATCTCAAATGCTCGAAAAAGAAGGAACTGAAAATCCGTCCATGTTAATTGCTTGTGTTGGTGGTGGCAGTAATGCTGCTGGTACATTCTATCATTACTTAGACGACGAATCGGTTAAGTTAATTGCTGTTGAAGCAGCTGGTTTGGGCATCGATTCTGGAGAGTCTGCCGCAACTTCTGTTTTAGGCAGGCCTGGCATTATTCACGGAAGTAAAACATTGCTGATGCAAACTGAAGACGGACAGATTGTAGAGCCATATTCTATCTCAGCAGGTTTAGATTACCCCGGTGTTGGCCCATTGCATGCGCATTTAGCAGAAACCGGCAGAGCCGAATTTGCTAGTGTTACAGATCAAGAAGCGTTGGATGCAGTGTATGAACTGTGTAAATTAGAAGGGATTATTCCTGCATTAGAATCGGCACATGCGTTGGCGCAGTTGAAAAAAATGACATTTAAGGGAGATGAAGTGGTTGTGGTTTGCTTGTCTGGCAGAGGCGACAAAGATTTAGCAACCTATATAAAGCATAAGAAGTAGAGATCATGGAGAATAGAATAACGTCCTTATTTCAAGAAACAGAGGATAAAGTGATGTCGGTTTATTTTACTGCAGGTTTTCCTGAGTTAAACGACACAATGGAAATACTAACTAACTTGCAAGATCAAGGAGTTGGTTTGGTAGAGATTGGAATTCCTTTTTCTGATCCGTTAGCTGACGGGGAAACAATTCAGCAAAGCAGTGAAGTTGCGCTAAGTAACGGTATGACCTTAAAGTTTTTGTTTAAGCAACTAAAAGATGTAAGGTCGACTATAAAGATTCCCCTTATTTTAATGGGATACCTTAATCCAATTATGCAATATGGCGTTGAGCAGTTTTGCAAGGATTGTAAGGAGGTAGGCATTGATGGTGTGATATTACCCGATTTACCTTTAGCAGAATATGTAGCAGATTACAAAGCATTGTTCGATTCTTATGGAATCTGCAATGTATGTTTGATTACTCCGCAAACTTCCGAAGAACGAATCAGATTAATAGACGAGCATTCGAGTGGGTTTATTTATGTAGTTTCTTCTGCAAGTACAACTGGCTCTAAGCTAGACACGTCAGGGCAAGAAGGTTATTTTAAAAGAATTGAAGCAATGAATTTAAAGAATCCTTTAATGATAGGCTTTGGAATTTTAGATCACGAAACCTTTACCAATGCAACTAAGCATGCCAACGGTGCAATTATAGGAAGTGAGTTTATTAGGGTTGTAAAAGAAGAGGGGAGTTCCTTGGCAGAAAAGATTGAACGATTCGCCAATAAAATTAAAGTAACTATTTAATATGATCGTCTGAGTATTGCTTTTCGTATTGATCGTAGATCTTGAAAAGCTCTTTCTTAGCACGCCATAGCTCAGTTTTTACCTTGCTCAACGAAACATTCATTTCGTTCGCAATACTCTCGTAAGAATACTCTTTAAAATATCTGAGTCGGATAATACTTCGATAAGATGGACGAAGTTGATCTATGACGGCGTAAAGTCGTTTAAACTGTTCTCGTTTAATGATTTTAGACTCCATATTAGGATTCTCATTCTTCAGTTCCATTTTAACGGTATCGCCGTCGTTGTAAGAAGTAACCTTGTCGATTGAGATCGTATCCATTTTTCTTTTTCTGAAAAAATCAGTACAACGATTGTTCGCAATACCGTAAATCCACGTGCTAAACGCGTATTGAGGATTGTATTGGTGGATATTTATAAAAGCTTTAGCAAAAGATTCGATCATAATGTCCTTTGCATCATCCTGATTTCTAACACTCTTTAGCACCATAAAATAAATTGCCTTTTTGTGACGTCGCATCATTTCAACGCAAGCAGCTTCGCTATTATTTTTTTGGATTAGCGCAGCTAACTCTTGGTCTTTTAGCTTTTTATAGTTGGGCATGGGTGTAATTAGATTTACTATTGAATCGTGCTGTTTGTGCTAGATATAGTATCAAGTTATGAAAAAGGAGTGGATTTAAAATTAAATGAAAGGTTGAAGTTAATGAAAATCAACCTACAAAACCTAAAATAAGTTACTTAGCAACGATATCAGACTTGAAACTTTTTTTGAAGTCGTCGCCAGAACCTGTTTTGTAATAATCCGTTCCAAAAAACTTCATAATCATTTCCATGTCTGCCGCTGGTTTGTAGCCTACAATAACTTGAAGCAATTGTTCTTTCTCGTCGAGCACTACAAACTTAGGGTACGACAATTGTCCGTTTAGTAGCCAGATAGCAAACTCGTGCGTGCTTCTAGAAACTCCGGGTTTAGGATTCACAAACGTTCTGTCTTTGTAAGTAATAGGGTCTGCTTGCTCGGCATCTAACTTTACAGCATAGTAGTTAGTATTAATCGCCTTAACCACCGCTGGCTCCTTAAAAGTGGTTTGATCCATTCTTTTGCACCATCCACACCACCAAGTGTAAACGTCTACAATAATCTTTTTAGGTTCTGTTTTATTGGCTTCTATGGCTTCTTCCCAAGTCATCCAATTTATTTTTTCTTGACTAAATGCGCTGTTGCCAACAAATAGTAAAATGCTGATTATTAATATTTTCTTCATTGTTTTCATTATCTAAAGATACGGTTATTTCATTTTTAATTCAACGCTATCGCTCGTTGATTATTATTTAGGTGCAGCAGGAGCGTTAGGTAACGGTGGAGCACCAATAACAGGCGCTTGAACTTCTGGTACAAATGTTTTCATAAAGTCGTCGTAGGTAAGGTTTTCCTGCCCTAATTTAATTTGAGCAAAATACTTGATTACTGGTTCAAACGATTGTGGCGTCATCGCCGACTGAATTACCTGCATCCATTGTGCTCTCTCGTTCATAAAAACCAATGAAGGGTACACCATTTTGGGGCCATGCACAATAAATTTAGCGAAATCGTGCGGCCCTCGTTTGTTGGCTGGTACGCTACTAACGAAAGAACTATCCATAAAAACAATGGTATCTCGTCTTTCGGCATTTAATTTAATAGGGTAGTAGTACTTGTTTAAAACCCGAACGATTACTGGGTGTTTTAGCGTGGTAGCCGACATTTTTCGACATGGACCACACCAAGTAGTATACACGTCAATAAAAAACTTCCGCTGCTCCTTTTTGCCTGCTTCAAAAGCCTCCTCTACCGTGTACCATTTAATTTCCTCTTGGGCAATCCCTGTGGAAACGGCTGATAACGTAATGGAAATTAGTAAAATAAAAACTAAACGTGCATTCATGTATTACAAATCTAACTAGTTATTGCCAAAAACTGTACCAAAAAACATTCGAGCTTTTGTAGTTATTCTGCGCCGGTAACATCCTCAGCACCATGAGTAAGAACTTTTAACTTTTTCAAGAAAACAATAAGTAAAAGACCAAATGAAACAGTAAAGATGGTAATCCACATAAAGGTTTTACTCTCTTGCTCATTCTGTTGTTCTTCAAGAACAAAAGACAAAGAATAATCTTTTCCATCACCTTTGTTTCCTTTATTCTTTACAGCTTCTTCGTCTTTTTCAAATAGTAATCTAGCATGAAAAACACCTTCATTCTCAGAACTGTTCTCTGAGAGGTATGATACTAATTCATCTTGACTTTCTTTTGAAAGTTCAAAAAGGGCATTGAGGTCTTTTCCACTATCAAAATCCTCAAAGGATAATTCTTCATTATTTAAGAAGATATTAGCTCTAAGTTCAAGGTTTTTATCATGGTTAACACCAAAATCCTTAAACTCTACAACTTCGCCATTTTCATTTTTAGTAATCGTTTGTTTATCAACAACGCTATAAACAATCTCCTTGCTCTCAGTCATATTCCCAGAATAGGGCTCCAATTGTGACGATTCTCCAATAGATCCAGCGAGTTTGTTTCCAAATCCTGATGCTGCAAAATAGATTCCCATCATAATTGATGCGTATTTAGCAGGTGCCAATTTGGTAATAAATGAAAGGGAAACCGGCGACGCGCACAATTCTCCAATTGTATGAAATAAATAAGCCAGAAAGAGCCAAGTCATAGCAGATTTTCCAAAATGCTCGGATGATGCTTCTTTTGATGCAAACATCATGAATATAAAACCAAGGCCCATAATAATGGTTCCAATTGCCATTTTATATAAAGAGGAACTTTCTTTTCCTTTTCGTCCCCACATAACCCAGAATCCAGCAATCAAAGTTCCAAACACGATTATATAAGCTGAATTCAACGACTGAAACACAACTGTTGGAATCTCCATTAACCATTCAGGTCTATCTAGTCCTGTTGTTCTATCCACTTTAACGTCTGTGTAAAGGTTCATTAGTCCACCAGCTTGCTCAAACGCTCCCCAGAATACAATTACAACCACAAAAGACAGCAGCAAAACAATTATTCTATCTTTCTCAATTTTTGTTAATGGCACATTTGATTTGACTACCTCTTTGGTTTGTCCAATATAATCGCCAATTCCTACAAGATATTTTTGTCCCCAGAAATAAACTAGCTGTCCAGCAAACATTCCTATCCCAGCTAAACCAAATCCCCAATGCCAGCCATAATTTTTAGCCACAAGCCCAACAACAATACCAGCTAAAAACGCACCTATATTAATTCCAATGTAAAATATGGTAAACCCCTTATCTCTTCTTTCGTCTCTTTGCTTATAGAGATTTCCAACCATTGTCGAAATATTTGGTTTAAGTCCACCAACACCTAGAATAACTAAAATAAGTCCTGCAAAAAATGCAATAGGACTCGAAATAGCCAAAACTGCATGTCCTATACAAAGTAATAACCCACCTAGCATTACGGTTTTCTTCTGACCTAAGAATTTGTCGGCAATAATACCCCCTGGAATTGAAGCAACATAAACTAACATTGTATACCAACCATACATCCAAAGCGCATCTTTGGTTGTCCAGCCAAGGCCTGGATCATCGGCAGTGGCAGAAGTCGCTACGTAAAGCACTAATAAACCTCTCATTCCATAATAACTGAATCTTTCCCACATTTCGGTGAAAAATAGGACGTACAGCCCTTTAGGATGTCCCCACAGTTCCTCTGGTGTGATTTCTTTGTTCATGTTATTTGGTTTTGCTTGTGTTAGTGCTTGTTGTTATAAATTCTCTAAGATATAATCAGTCATTAAGTTATAAAGATGCAGGCGGGTATTTCCTCCACGGATGCCATGATCTTTATTAGGATAAAAGAAGGAGTCGAATTTTTTGTTTTGCTTAATCAGTTCGGTCGTCATTTCTGCTGTGTTCTGAAAATGAACATTATCATCGGCAGTACCATGAATAATTAAATACTTCCCTTTTAGTTTACCAGCATGGTTAATAGGAGAGTTGTCATCGTAGCCACTTGGGTTTTCCTGTGGAGTACGCATGTATCTTTCGGTGTAAATGCTGTCGTAGAATCTCCAATTGGTTACCGGGGCAACAGCAATAGCCATTTTGAAATGATCTGCTCCTTTTAAAATGCACAAAGAAGAGAGGTAGCCGCCATAGCTCCAACCTTGAATTCCGATTCTTTTAGAATCCACGTATGGTTTTTTAGACATGTACTTAGCAACTTCAATTTGATCTATCGTTTCGAGCTTTCCCAATTCTTTATAAGTCTGCTTTTTAAATTCAACGCCTCGGCCGCCAGTTCCACGATTATCAACAGAAACAACAAAGTAACCTTGCTTAGATAAGTACTGATGCCACATGTAGCTAGTGCCGCCCCAACGATCTAACACTGTTTGAGATCCAGGGCCGCCATAAGTTGTAATAAAAACAGGATACTTGTTAAACTTGTCGAATTGATCTGGTTTAATCATCCAGCCATTTAGCTCATCGCCATTTTCTGTGGTAAACGAGAAAAATGTTTTCTGTTGAAGTTCGGCAGCAATCATGTTGCCTTTTAGTTTTTGGTTTTCTTCTAAAACTCTTAACTGTCGGCCACCAATATCGTGCAAAGTGGTAAGGGTAGGAGAGTTGGCGCTAGAATATTCGCTCATAAAATAATTAAAACCATTGCTAAATGTGAATGAGTTGGTACCGGTTTTCCTCGAGATTTTAAGCTTGTCGGCACCGTTAAAGTTAACTGAGTACACCGTTCTTCTAATAGGCGATTCCTCTGTTGAAGTATAATAAAACCTTTGTGTGTTTTTGTCGAAACCGTTAAACTCTGTAACATCCCATTGGCCATTGGTAATTTGCCTTAACTGCTTACCTCGCATGTCGTACAGATACAAATGATTGTACCCACTCTTTTCGCTGGTCCAAATAAAATGATCGCCATCTTCCATAAAAAGAATGTCGTCGGTAATATCGATGTAAGTATCGCTCTTTTCCGAGAAAAACGGAATTGGCTGTATGGTGTCGTGGCTGTAATGCGTATTGGCTAAAAGAACCTCTAGTTTGCTTTGGTGTCGATTCATCTTATAAATAAGCAACTTGGTTGAATCGTTGCTCCATTTTAACCGAGGGATGTAAATGTCGTCGTTGTTGCCCACCTTAATGTATCTCGTCTCTTTAGAAGCCACATCGTACAAATGGATGCTTACTTTAGAATTGGCCTCGCCAGCTTTAGGGTATTTAAAGCGGTATTCTTCAGGGTATAAATTGTTGTACATGGACATGCTGTACTCTTTTACATCTTTTTCGTTGAATTTGTAATAAGCCATTTGCTGCCCATTCGCCGACCAGAAAAACGCTCTGTCGAAAGCGAACTCTTCTTCGTACACCCAGTCGGACTTACCGTTTATTACCTCGTTTCTAACGCCATCGGTGGTAATTTGAATTTCAATCCCAATCATTAGATCCACAATAAAAATATTGTTGTCGCGCACAAAACCAATATTGTTGCCATTGGGCGAAAAAGCCGCGCATTGCTGCTTACCAGAGCCCGACAAAGGACGGATGGTTTTACTTTTTATGTCGTAAACAAAGTTTAGTAGCTTGCCCGAATGTCGGTAGATTTTCTCCCAGCCTATACCAACAAGTACCTTATTTTCGTCCGCATTAAGCTCGTAGCGTGCAACAGATCTGTCTAAACTGTCATTTGTTGGATCTATAACGCCCGAGTTAAAAAGCGTATCCACCATTCTGCCGTTTTTGTAAGCGTACTTAATAACGTATGATTGCTCTTTTTTGTCGTCGTAAGTTAAATTGGTGTAATGCAATCCATCTTTCATAGACCGCATTCCATAAATGTACTCGGTAGCGTACTCTCCGTTTTTCCAAATATCTTCTATGGTAAGTTCCTTTTTCTCCTGTGCCTGTAAGCCAAAGGAAATGAAAAGTAGTGTTGATAAAAAGAACAGCGGTTTCACGCTCATGGTTGATTGGGTTTGTACATTTGAAATATAATACCTACAAATGTCGCACAAAAACATTACCAAAGAAATAATCGATCAATTAATCAATATAGTTGGGGCCGAATACCTGATTGTAGACGTTGATGTTTTAGAGAAATTTTCTCACGATGAAACAGAAGACCTCCGTTTCTATCCCGAAGTAGTTGTAAAACCCAGAACGGCAGAAGAAATTTCTGCTATTTTGAAGTTAGCCAATATTGAAAATATTCCTGTTACACCTCGTGGTGGCGGTACTGGATTGAGTGGTGGTGCTTTGGCTATTTATGGCGGCATTTTAATTTCGATGGAACGCTTTAATGAGATTTTAGAAATTGACGATGATAACAATCAAGCAACTGTAGAGCCAGGTGTGATTACTGAGGTGTTTCAGAATGCAGTAAAGGAGAAGGGGCTGTTTTACCCACCAGACCCAAGCAGTAAAGGCAGTTGTTTTTTGGGAGGTAATTTGGGTGAATGTGCTGGTGGCCCAAAGGCTGTTAAATATGGCGTTACACGCGACTACATACTTAATTTACAGGTAGTACTGCCAACCGGAGAAATAATTTGGACCGGAGCTAATGTTTTAAAGAACTCAACTGGATATAATTTAACTCAGCTTTTGGTTGGGAGTGAAGGCACCTTGGGTATTATTACTCAAATTGTATTCCGACTAATTCCTTTACCTAAAGAAGATTTATTGATGCTGATCCCGTTTCTATCGGAAGAAAGCGCTTGTAATTGTGTAAAAGACATATTTAAAGCTGGCATAACGCCATCATGTATGGAATTTATGGAACGCGATGCCATAATGATGTCGATGGAGTTTTTGGGAGATTGCGATGTAGAGGTAGCCGACAATGTAAAAGCCCACCTTTTAATAGAGGTTGATGGCAATGATGCAGATGTGTTGCTACACGATTGTGAAGTAATAATGGGCGTTGCGGAAAAGCACGAATGTGGAGAGGTGTTATTTGCGGAAAGCGACAATGCAAAAAACCGCTTATGGCGATTAAGACGAAATGTAGCTGAGGCTGTTAAAGCAGATTCTGTATATAAGGAAGAAGATACTGTTGTGCCCCGCGCGCAATTGGCCATTTTAATAAAAGGGGTGAAGGCACTTGGTGTAAAGTATGGTTTTAAGTCGGTTTGCTACGGACACGCTGGCGATGGCAATGTGCACGTTAATATCCTTAAAGGGGATATGAGCGAGGAGGACTGGAACAACAAGTTGATTGATGGCATTAGAGAGATCTTCGAATTGGTTAAGAGTCTTGGTGGCACTATCTCTGGAGAACATGGCATTGGACTGGTGCAAAAGGAGTTTATGGATATTATCTTTGATGAGAATCAATTGAGAATTCAGAAAGGGATTAAAAAGTTATTTGACCCGAAGAATATATTGAACCCGGGGAAGATATTTGAGGATTAGGTGATTATAACCTAATCCAGACAAGACATAAACCCCTCAGTCACCTTTAGGCTTTTAAAGTAGCTTTCAGCTACTGCATTGTCCCAGCAGTTTCCTTTTCTACTCATACTTTGCTCCACAAGTCCCTTGTAGCTTTTGAGGATATTTCGGAACGTGTTACAAGCATGCTGGAGAACCTCGGTCAGAATGAAAAATCAGCTTTTGATTAATCGGTCTATTGTCGATAGCAGCATGCCAAGCCTTGATAATCGTATTTTCAGCCGTTAAATCTTCGCTGAGCGACCATCCAATTACTTTTCGGTCAAATAAATCAATGATTACTGTTCAGTAAACCCAGCCTTTGGTGGTCTCTATGTAAGTAATATCGGACACCCAAACTTGATTTCTTCTTTTTACTGAAAAAATTTGATTCAAGATATTGGGAGATACTGGATAGTTGTGGCTAGAGTCTGTTGTGTTTTTGAACTTTCGTTTTCTTCTAGCGAAGATACCCATAGCTTTCATCATTCGAGCAAT
>JABSPQ010000447.1 GCA_013214205.1 Flavobacteriales bacterium | reverse complement strand
TAGTTGTTTGGCTTGTAGTGCTTAAATCCCACAGGTAAGAATAGTTTGGCGTTCCGCCAGAGGCTTCTACAGTTGCATCGCCATCTGTACCTCCAAAACAAAGCGGATCTGTTTGATCTATAATATTGGCCATAATTTGGAGTGGCTCTATCATTAATACGCTACAAGATCCTGTAAGACCTACATTGTCTGTAACCGTTACGGTATAGGTTCCATCGGACAAATTGGTTTGCTGATCTGTTCCTGCATCGGGCATGTTGTTGGCAATTGCTCCATTTGTCCAAACAATACTAAAGCTAGGACTCATACCATACACCGTAACTGTTGCCCAGCCATCTGCACTGCCAGCACAAAGCGGGTCTCTATCGTTATTTATTGAACATATGGGTGGCATATTAGGACAAGTAATTACTACTTCCCTAGTTTGCGTACATCCTTCGTTGTCGGATGCTGTTATGGTGTAAATCCCAGCTCCAAGTCTGCTTACACTTACATCTGTACTGTTATCATGACTCCACACGTAAGTGGGTGGGCCAGTTACAGGCTCAACATCGTTTAGCGTAATCGACCAATCGGCCAACTCACCTTCATCCATTACTTTATTATCTAACCAAAGTCGCCATGTTCCGTTTGGATCGCAACCTATTAATGGCCCGCCAACTTCATCCAAGTCGCCACCCTCTGGAATCCACACTCCATTAAACGGAGATGTTCCTGTGGTAATGTTAGCTCCAGCACCTGGTTCAAAACATACATTGGTAAATCCATTTCCTCCAGGGTTACCATCAGATTTCAATTGAACTTTCTTATTACCGCCACAAGGTGTTTCCAACCATATGTCCACTTTCTCTATTTTGTCGTTTGGAACCGTAGTAATATCCAAGCATACCTGCGCAATCATGTTTTCGTCTGTTAACGACTGATTAATTCCAGATACCACGATATCAAAATAGGTGCCTTCTTTATCAAAAAACGTTCCGCCAGCACCATCAAATTTGGTTGTTGTGGTAATATCGGGATAGCTGCCGCCACCTTCCCAAGTAATATCTATACTGCCATCGTTATCTCCACATACTGTTTCGTCTACATGTACATCGGAAAGTACAATGGGCGGTGAAGGATCTACCAGTACACTTGAACACGAACCAGTCATTCCCGCTTCATCCGTTACCGTCATGGTATACGTTCCGCCTGTTAAGCCTACTATCGTTGCTGTATCTCCTATATTTAAATTACTACTTGTTGCCCCGTTGCTCCATAAAACCGACATGGGTTCGCCCGAAGAACACAATGGTAAGTATACCCTTGCAGCCAATTCGCCATCGTTGTCCTGACATGTTACTGGGATTTGAGTAATTACACACGTAGGACTTGGTAATGATAGAGAAGCACATAAGCCATCAGCACCTGATTCTGCACACCAAGCAACAGCATTTGCCTCACTACAATATTGACAATTTTTATTTTCGTCCCAAAATACACCATTAATCCCTCCAGAAACATCCCTAGCATTTGCATCATTACATCCAGGAGCAAGAATGACACCGCCACCTCCACCGCCACCTGGCCCTAATTCTCCACCGGCAATCCATGGTTGATAAGGATTTAGCCAAACAGAGCTTCCGCCATTTCCACCTCTTGCATATAGGTTAACATTGTTGGCTACTGGGGCGTCTACAAATATGCTTCCACCAGCACCACCACCTCCACTGGCTTGCCATCCTGCATTTTCATCTTGTGTTGCGCCATCTGCTTGGATACTAAATCCATTTCCATCAAATTGCCCTGCACGAATTATATAAATAACACCACCATCTTTTCCTGTATTAGAGAGCCACGCTTCCCCATCGTTATCTATATGAGAATCTAACCAACCAGCACCACCTCCACCACCAAGGTGCACACGAGCACCAGTTGTAAGCCCCACTGCATACCCTCCAACTCCTTGAACATCGGTAAGATCAAAACCTGCGCCATTCATAGGATGGGCTCCACCAAAATTTTCGTCCCATCCACAACCTCCATCACCTCCAGCGCCACCGTTTCCGCCGCCGCCGCCACCATCTACCTGGGTTCCACTACCACCAGCATTGGCGAGCGCTCCCGAAAACTGATCGTGTACGCTACAAAGATCTCCTCCATCTTCTGCATTATCGTAATAATAAGCCCATCCACCCGAAGACCATCCTTTAGGATTACCCATAACTACAGGGTCGTAATTAGGCAATGGATAAATATCTCCTTCAGTACAAAATGTACTGGCAATGCCTTCACCTTTAAAGGATCCAACTACATTATCTTTTAGATCTTTTGCTACCCATTGTTGTGCCGCAACATCGTAATAGTTACCTTCATAGTTTATTGCCCCACCTCTAAAACCACCGCCTGTACTCAAAAGGCTGCCGTTAAGAGTATATGTTCCACAAACATTAACAACATAAACACCTCCAGAGTATCCATCGAAGGGAAGAGGTTCATTGGTACCATCTTCAGTAAAGCCGCCAAGTCCATCGCCGGGAACAGAAATTAGTTGGACATATGAGTTTACATCATAGGCATCCACGCTTATATTTAATGTAATTACGTCTCCCGCAATTGCGGTTACAATGGCAAACTCGTAAGTACCCGCAGCATTATAGGCTTTTACTCTCCCGTATACAGCAGCATTTTCTTCAATTATTTCGGCCCCTTTCATTTGCATAATAAGGGCTTGCTCGCCAACAACAAATTTACCCTTATGACCAGCAAGCAGTGTTACTACACTCCCAGTAGCATCTACTACTGGGGCATATGTATTTGTTTTAGACTTAACAATGCTATGTATCGACAATAGCATAAGGAGAGATATTAATACTTTTTTTAATTCCATAAAACAACTAATTAAATCAACAGCACGAGTTATGTAAAGTTACAATTATTACATGCTTAAATAAACCGTATGCATCTGTACGTCAGTAACTTGGAATATTTACCCGAATTGAGAGTTGTATTACAGGAAGATTTTCGGAAATTACACAAGCTTACAGAAAGATAATTGATGTATCGCTAAGTATTCAGAAATATTTTCTTACATAGCACGCCTAATACAAACGATTGAATCGTAATGTAAAGTTTTTAGCGCAACATTTAAACATGAGCTAACGAAAGAATTGGAGGGTTTGTTTAAGTGGGAAGGAAGATTAAGTGTCAAGTTTTAAATGTAAAGTGTAAAGTGTGTCCGTCCCTGATATAGGTTGACCACTTTATGTCAATTTATATGAAAGCGAATATCAAATTAATTAAAAAGCATCGAAATTATTCAGAAGAATTTAAAAGGAATCTTGTACGAGATTTTGAGAAAGGGAAGCTGAGTGTACCACAGTTAGGTCGGTTACAGAGCATAACCTGTACCTCTATCTATCAATGGATTTATAAATTTTCTACCTTTAACGAGAAAGGATATAGAGTGATTGAAATGAAGCAAAGTAG
This sequence comes from Flavobacteriales bacterium, assembly GCA_013214205.1. Classification (GTDB taxonomy): domain Bacteria; phylum Bacteroidota; class Bacteroidia; order DT-38; family DT-38; genus DT-38. The sequence continues at coordinate 486 of JABSPQ010000447.1, read as the reverse complement.
TGTCTCTAAGCTTAAAGATTTGGAAGAGCGAATCAAGGAGCTGGAACGTACCGTAGGCCAGAAGCAAATCATGATTGATTATTTGGACAAGACTATCGATATTGCTGATGATGAACTTAACATTGATATCAAAAAAAAGTTCAACACCTCATAATCTATTGGTTCCGGGAAAACATCAAAACATTGAGCTATTCAATGAACTTGTTATACGAGACCATTGGTATTAGTAAACAAGCAGTTCATCAGTATTTCAAAGACAAGCTGTGTTTGATAAAAAAATCAGTCAGCTTATCATAGAGGCGGATGAACTGAGTGGATACGACGCTCAAAGTGACCACCTCAGGACGGTTAAAACTGCCCACCTAAAAACACTGGCGAAGATTTGTAATTATTGGCCGTTATCATGGTTCAAATTTAGTTGATTTTTTTCATTGTTAATTTCTCGTTTCTTTTTTCTGAGTGATTCTCCTTCTAACTCTATACGAT
>JABSPQ010000446.1 GCA_013214205.1 Flavobacteriales bacterium | reverse complement strand
TGGGCATGGTTAAATCCACACAAACCTGTTTTAATGAAGTAACATCCACATTAGTTACAGACATGCCGGTAACATCAATGTCAAATTCGCTGGTTCGTGCACCACCCATGCCAGGGTCATTAATAATAGTGTAGCCATCGCTACCATCATATGTAAAAGTTTTAGACGTAACTACGTCTAAATAAGTACCACCCGATCCGGTAAGGTTAATAAAGCCATCGCAAAAATCAACGCAGGTTTCATCGTCGTAATTATCTATAGAAAGAATTAATTGAGGAGCCTCATTAACCACTATTGTTAATGATGAAGTACATGAATTGGCATCGGTAGTAGTAACCGTATATGAACCTGAACACAAACTGGATAGATCCTCATTGGAACTAGAATAACCAGAAGGTCCTTCCCATACAAAGCTGTACGCTTCCAAGCCTCCTGTAATGTCAATACTTGCGGTTCCATCGCAACCGCCAAAACAAGTCGGTTGCGTTACTAGTACTTCTTGGGTGCTGGGACCGTCGAACAATACATCAAAAGAAGTGCACGATGATCCTTCAACAGGGCCACAATCTATTCTGAATTTATAAGTTCCCGAACCATATCCGTTACCTGCAATGTCTATTTCGTAAGCATCGCCTATATTGCCTACAGCAGGCCCTAATGTTCCACCCTCTCCAACTATGGCAATATCTTCCACATACCATTGAAAGTCGCAACCAAATGTATCAGGAATCGCTTCCAATATAAATGCACCAGCACAAGGCAGGTTACCTTCCCCTAAATCGATACTGGCTTGACCTCCTCCAAGTTCTCCAACGGTAGAACCAAACGTAGCTGTTACACACTGAATTTCAGACAAAAGCATGTTATCATACATTTGGTATTGACTACATGGCGTGTTGTAACCATAATCGGCTGGAATATCGCATGGCGCTCCTAAATAAATTTCATTGACATCGTGAGCAGGAGTGAAACAAAAACATAAGTTTACCCATGTGGCGTCTCCACTCGGCGTGTATTCTACCCCGCCCAATGTTAACCATGAGTTATCGTTATCAGTAGGACAGTTCTTTCCGTTTAGTCCATTGCTTTCAGCAACATCTGTTTCGTGACCATACAGTGTTAACGTTACTGGGCCTAAAACTGGAGGGGGCAGATTCATACACAAACTCAAATCACCTCCATCCATTCCATAACCCACGGTCCAGAAGTTAAAGCAATGCTCTACCCCACCTGGCATGGTTGTGTGTAGTGGAACCGACATAAACTCTGCCCAATCTTTTGTGATTTCTCCGCCTTGGAATGTTGCCCCAAGAAGTGGCTGATTTACAGGATCATCATGTGAATCTTTGGCATCTTGTGGACCAGAATAATAGTCAGGACAATCGGTGCTAAACATGTCTGTAGACCCATCATCAGAACTCATCACAGGCCAACCTGTAAGACAATTTGGATTGGAATACTCCCACTTGCCTGTACAACAAGTAAGGTCTTCCATACTCCAGTTAGTTACCAAACCAGTATCTAAGATGGTTACCGCACCACCACACGGACAGTCGGAGTCATTTAAATCTATATCACCATCGGCATCATCGTCGAAACCGTTGTCGCAAATTTCTTGAGAAGAAACCGATAAACTAATTGCTAATAATAATAGCAATGTACTAGCTAGGTTCTTATAATTCAAAACAGACGTTATTGCGTTGGCAAGTTTGTTGATGCTCATTTGTTAACTATGGTTTGATATAATGACAATTTACATTAGACACTTTATTGAAAAAGGATCTCGTTGTTGTTCCAATTAATTGAATACTGGATATCTCAACATAAACAGAATATGGAATAAACATCTCAAGATCAGCAGATTCAGAGCACTTAACCCCAAGCAACCTTGTTACTAGTCTGTAAATGTGATCCATAACTGTACATTCAAAATTCATTCTCTATTGTTCCGACCTTTTATTATTAGGAAATACTACTGTATCAGTCGCTAAGATATCGCTTTGGTTGCCTTGTTAATAAAGAACAAAAGCAGAATAATCTTCTTCATGAAAAAGTGAAAAAATCATGATTTTTAATTTTATTACAAGAAGATAATTATTTTTTAAATTTTTGATTATGCGTGCTTTTCGATTCTTTTTTTGCTTTTTAAGCCCACTATTATATATGCCTTTTTTATTATTTTTTTTCAATAAAATTCAATCTGAGAGATAAATATTCTAAGATTATATGATTTTACGGATTTTCAGAATTCAAAATTGATCAATTGGGAGCAATTAGCCCTTTCGAAATGACAACCTGATACTTACAGCACATTCACCCTAGGATTTGAAAGTATGGGTACCCGAAGGATTTGACACTTTACATTTTAAACTTCACACTTAAAAGTTCCCCTAGTTTTAAGCATAAAAAAAGCCCTTTTAGATGATCTAAAAGGGCTTTTCAATTTATTTATGGCGCTAATCTTGATTCAGGAAAGCAACCGTTACATGTCCAATATACTTGTGCGGGTTACCTTTGTGGTCGGTGGTTTCTATTACCCAAACGTATACATCTTGTTGTACAATTTTACTTCCGTTGCCAACTGTTCCTGGCCAGCCGCCACTTCCATCTGTTCCGTAAAAATCTGATTCATATATCAGGTTACCCCATCTGTCGAATACATAGAAGTTGAACACGCTATTCTCTAAGCCCAAGCCTTTAGGAAGGAAGGTTTCGTTTCTTCCATTTCCATCTGGTGTAAAGATGTTAGGTGTGTACAATATGTACTCGCCTTCTATCTTAATATCCTGGAATGCTTCAGCTACACAACCATATATGTTTTCTACTACCTGACGTGCTTCAAAAGAACCTGTATCAGGATATATATACAATGTATCCGATATATTGATGGCGTCTAAGAAACCGTCTCCATCGAAGTCGTAGTTTACAGACGATGCACCACTCGACAGATCGGTAAATTGAACTGCTGGGTTTAACTCCGTTGTTACATCTGGGCTTACATCAAACGCAGCGTTTGGTAGTGGCCATACTTCAATGTCTACTGTTGCTGTTGTACTACATCCGTTGTTGCTAGCTATTAGTTCAACTGTAACGTCTCTTGTGCTAAACACTGAGTTGTTTTCGAATGTGTAACACGTTTCTGGATCTTCTACATCTGTTGTGGTGTAGCTAGCTCCAGTTTCATATTTGAACGTGAAGCTAGTAGTTTCCATTACCGTACGGTTTACAAAACATACATTTAGTGGAGAACAACCAGCTGTGTCGGGAGTTAAAACAGCCTGTGGAGTGATGTTTACATTTACCACTTCTTCTGCCTCGATAGACGCTTTAACTGTACAACCATCATTTACAATTACATCAATTATAATGGTTTCATCTGGAATTATTCGCAGTGTGCTGGTATTACCTGATGCTACATCTACTGTTGGACTACCAGATTCTGCTTCCCAAGTAAACACATAATTAGGTGCACCTAATCCGCCTACTGCAGTTGCTACTAAATCCACTGTATCGCCATCACAAACCGTTTGGGTTGGTGATAAAGTAACCTCTAATAGCTCGTGTACATTTACTGTTAAAGTAGTGGTGATATCACATCCATTAACATCCGTTACAGATACAAAGTAATCTGTTGTTACCACTGGTTCAACTACGTGAGCTCCTGAACTAGCCGTTAGAATCTCATCCGATGGCCATATAAATGTGTATGGGAACGTTCCACCATCTGGCTCGCCAGTAATTTGAGTACTCTGACCAATACAGATCGTAGGATCTTTTACAACATTAGAGATCGTAAGT
>JABSPQ010000445.1 GCA_013214205.1 Flavobacteriales bacterium | reverse complement strand
AGTGTTGAAAATGAAAAAACTAGAATCAAAAGAGGCTAAAGTTGTCACAATAGCAATAAATGAGATTCTAAATGGATGGATTCCCTCTATATCCATACGATTACATCGGACAATGGGAAAGAGTTTTCAGAACACGAACTAGTCGCCCAAACACTCTATATTAATTACTATTTTGCTCATCCATATCATTCTTGGGAAAGAGGGGTTAATGAAAATTTAAATGGGCTAATTAGGCAGTATTTCAGGAAAGGTTCAGACCTTACCAGCATTAATGAACAAAGGATTAAAGAGATAGAAGTCAAGCTAAATAATAGGCCAAGAAAAAGGTTTGGATATGAAACACCTATATTTGTAATGAATCAATTATTATTTAACTCAAAAGTTGCATTTATTACTTGAATTCAGCCAATAAAGCTTAAGCTCCGTAAGTTAATTGTCTGCTATCCAATTTTAGCTAAAAATAGAATAAACGAGTTAACTCAGCACTAAAATTCATACTATGAAAAAGCCAATATTTTTTATTTTAGCTCTTGCAATGATTGCCCCCGTTAATAGTTTTAGTCAGGACGATATAAAAGGATTTCATAACCACAACTGGGGAACCGGCTACAGTTTAATGTCGAGTATGCTAGTGCCATCATCAAAAAAAATAAAAGGCTATAAAATTTACGAGAAGAATTCTGAATTATTAAAATTAGAAGGCGTAAACGCTCGGTACATTACTTATGGTTTTAAGAAAAAAGCCTTAACTATGGTTCAAATTGGGTTTTCGGCCATGAATGCCGACACCATACAGCAAATTTTTAACGGGAAACATGGAAAATCGGTTGAAGTAAAATCTGACAACACCATCGTTAACAAATGGATTTTACCGCATACAACCATTAATTATACTAGAACATTTGAAGCTGACAAAGTTACTGGTGGCGTATTGCAATATCACAGGTACCCTTAACAACCACTAAAACGTAACGATAGCTAGTTGATTTAGTATTCCAAATGTGTTCATTCCCGATTTTTTAATCATCGTTTTGTTCAGTTCATACGTTAGCTTTCCTCCTCTATTTAAAAAATTAATTCCGGCTCCCTTTTCTCCTAGTCCTGGCCTTTCCGTAATTACAATTGTTGGTGCACCTTTCATTCTATCTAATATTGCCGACAATTGATTACTGCTTTTGTACGTGATAAAAACCATGTCGCTACTGGTTATATCTACCGCGTTAACATAAGAAGCAATCACAATTTTTTTTCCGCTAATCTTTTTTGTTTTGGCCATCTCTACCAACTCATCGAAGATATCGCCCTTCCCTAAAACTGATATAACAAAGGATTCCGAATCATTTTCCTTCCACTCTATATACTTAGTAAAATTGTAAATAAACATGGCCTCATACTTGGCATCTAAGTGCTGCGCTGCAACATTATTTTCCTGTGCCATAACCAAGGTTATGACCAACAATGAAAACAATATTTTAAAAACGCTTTTCAACTATTACTTACAATTTATTATCGCCTCCGGTATATTTAACCGTTAAAACAAACTGATTGCCAACCCCTAACTGAGGTCCATTTAAATTTTGATAGATCGGGTATCTAAAATCTGCGATAAAAGAAATCCCCTTAATTCCGTTTTTAGGCATTTCGAAAACTAATCCAACCGATCCATCCAATCTCATTCCGCCCGTATTTTGAGCGTTTGATGTAGGGGAAAAAATCATACTCATTTCGCCGTCTTCTCCAATTACCTGGCTCCATGTATTAAAATCTACCCTTAAGGTGGTTCCAAAACCATCAAACCAAATATGCCCTATTCCTGCAATCGCTTTAAATTCGTGACCTACCCGGTAATCAAACTTGTTGTCAAAAATTCTATTAATCATTTTGGCCTTAATGCCCCACGACGTTTTAGCACCAGCCCTCATATAAACCCCTTCAATAATCGGATCGAGCGTACCAGAGCCCATTTGCATGATGTATCCGAGTTTTACATCATCCGAAAAAGAAGTTGAACTAAATTTATTAATCGATCCTGTAGGAACAGAAACACCAACGTTTAGCAAAATAATGGTGAGGTTTTTATCCATCATTTCCATGTTTACCATTATTCGGGTATCGGTAAATGATTTAGAACTTACCTGAAAAGGGATATAAGCAGTATCCGTTGGTACTACATTCATCCCATTCCAACGCCAGGCGGCTTCCACACTCATAGACGTTTCTTCCCAAGGAGCATACATAAACCTAAAACGATGATCCTCCACATTAAGCTCACCAGGAATTGTTTTCATAGACGAAAGTCCATTCCCTAAATCATAGCTTTTAATAAGATCGTTATCGCCTATTATTACATCGTCCAAGTAATTGTCTACTAAAAACGTTTTGTCTCTTTGGTACTCAAATTGATATTCGCCTTTGTTGTGCGCATAACCGAAACCAACAATAGACGACCTATTCAAAGTGAGTTTCATCATGTTTTCGAGCCCCATTTCAAAAGGATCACCCTCTTCTTTGTCGGCAATTTTTTCAGGCGTTTGGGCATAGGCTGCCCCACTGATTAACAACCCAAACAAGAGCAGCAAGAGCTTAATAATATGTAGTGTTTTTGTGGTCAAATACTTTATGTAGAAATTGAATTAAGGTAAATTACAACAGACTAACCTTAATTCCAATCGGTTATCCTTGTAATGTGATTCGATTTTAAAAAAAACGACATTTTAACTATTTAAATAACAGGGAAGAGTTAATTTAACAATCGTACATTTCTAAGACTAAATATTACTATGGAAAATCATCAAACAGCAACAAAGTCGGTATTGAACACCTTTCCCGACAATTTTAAACTTGATCCACAAACAAGGGCATTGCACCTGATAGAAGAAGCTGTTGAATTGGCAAATTCGGTTTCGAAGAAGGCAGGTAAACTCCCGACTACTTTAAGTAAAGGTGAATTAGAAGAAAGTTTTGGCGGTGTGCTTTTTGACCTTTTCACCTTGGCATCTCAACTAAATGTTAATTTAAATGAGATTTATCCCAGCGAATTAGAACGATTTAAAACTTATTCCAAATAACAAATTATGACAATGCATTCAATTTTAAAAAGAGTTCTAATATTAGCCCTCATTTTTGTTTCAGTGAGCAGTGCCGACCTTGTAGCGCAAGGCAAGAAGGATAAAAAGAAAAAAGCCGATACTGAAAAATCTGGAGGTAAAAAGAAGAAAAAAATTGCTGAGTTAATCAAGAGCAGTAAAAGAATCCCTGGATTATTTCCTCTTTTTCAAGATACCGTAACTGGGTCTTTACAAATGATTATAAAAGCAGATCAAATTGATCAAGAGTTTATTCATTTCAGTCAGATTTCTGATGGAATCTCCGATTTTTGGATGGTTAGAGGCATGTACAAAGGATCGAGGGTAATTAAAATTCAGAAATATTTTGACAAAATTGAATTCGTGGTTCAAAACACGTCGTCGTACTTCGATCCAAACAATGCACTTTCTAAAGCTGCCGATGCAAATATTAGTATGGGTGTAATTGCAAGTTTAAAAATATTGGCAACGAACGAAAAGAAAGGAATTTATTTAATTAAAGCCGATGATCTTTTTCTAAAAGAAACATTTTCTCAAATAAAACCATCTAAAAGTCCTAATTCTAAACCTAAAGATTTTTCATTGGGTGGCTTACAAAAAGACAAAAGCAAAATATTAGCAATTAATAATTACCCGAAGAATACCAATTTAGAAATTGAATATGTATACTCTAAAAATGCTACAATTAACGGAGGATCGAGAGCTGTAACAGATGGCCGAAATGTGAGTGTGAAGGTTTATCATACCATTATGGAAATGCCCGACGGCAACTATGTACCTAGATATGATGATGCGAGGGTTGGTTACTTTACTGATCAAATAACAGACATGACTTCTAAAAGTGCTACACCTTATCGCGATCAATTGCACCGCTGGAGACTGGTAAAAAAAGACACTACAGCTGAATTGTCGGAGCCTGTAAAACCAATTGTGTGGTGGATTGAAAATACAACACCCGAAGAAATTAGACCAATTATTAAAAGTGTTGGAGAAAAATGGAATATTGCTTTTGAAAAAGCTGGCTTTAAAAATGCGGTTGTAATTAAAATCCAACCCGATTCTGCAAAATGGGATGCCGGCGATATACGATACAATGTTTTGCGATGGACCTCTACTCCTAACCCGCTATTTGGTGGTTATGGGCCTAGTTTTGTTAACCCTAGAACTGGAGAAATTCTTGGCGCCGACATTATGTTGGAGTATGCAAGCCTTACTAATAGATTGAGAGTGGAGAAATTGTTTAGGTCGGGCTCTGGTGATTTTTTACTGGACGATGCTTTCTTCGATGAAAATATGGAGAACGAGTCCTACTACGATGAATCTTCGAAAAACGAACCCGACCATACACGATGTGCGGCTGGACAGCTTGCTCACGAGAATATGATGTATGGAATGGCCGCTATTAAATCGCTTGGCGGAGGTGCACTTGAAGAAAGCATAATGGTTAAAGAGTACCTGCATTTTTTAATAATGCACGAATTAGGACATACTTTCGGACTGAATCACAACATGAAATCGAGTCATTTGCATACGCTGGTCGATCTGCATAATATTGAACTTACCAGTAAAGTTGGACTAACTGGCTCGGTAATGGATTACCCTGCTATAAACATTTCGCTAGATACAGCTAACCAAGGAAACTATTGGACGACAACGGTAGGCCCTTACGATTTGTGGGCGATTGAGTTTGGATATAAGCCAGTTAAATCTGACGAGGAGTTAGAAAAAATATTATCAAGATCGTCTGAACCCCAATTACTTTTTGGAAATGACGCCGACGATATGAGAAGCCCTGGAAAAGCAATGGATCCAAGAGGTAACGTGCGCGACATGAGTAGTGATCCAATAAAATTTGGCATTGAACAGATAGAGTTATCTAACAAGATTGCGAAAAAATTAATTGATCAAAGTGTAACAGGAGATTCGTATCACGAAATAAGAACAGCCTACAATATGCTCTTAAAACAAACTGCTAACGCAGCCAACACTATGTCGAGGTTTATTGGTGGAGTGTACATCGACAGATCAATGGTAGGACAGCAAGGCGCAACAAAACCACTTATTCCTGTTGAACTAAAAAAACAAAAAACTGCAATGTCGGCATTGGGTAAATACATCTTTGCAAAAGACGTAGCGAATTATCCGAACGAGTTATTTAACTATCTGCAATATCAAAGAAGAGGCTTTGGAAGCAAGGGAGTAGATGATCCGAAACACCACATGTATGTATCTCGAATTCAGAATAACGTTTTGCGACACCTGCTTCACCCTACTACGCTCAACAGAATAGTAGAAACCAAGCAATATGGAAACGAGTATGATATTTCGGAAATGATGACGGATTTAACCAATGCAATTTTTAAAGATGATATTTACCTTATGGAGGTAAACACTTACAGACAAAACTTGCAAGTGATGTATACCAAAATGCTAATTACAATTGTAACAGGAAAAGGAAAGGATAAATATATGCCGTTGGTGCAATCGTTCAGTCTTTATCAGTTGAAAGCAATTAAAAAGATGAGTGGAATAATTACAGGTAATCCATTAACAAGAGCACACAAAATCTACTTAAAAACGGTGATTGATAACGCAGTAAAAGAGATTAAATAAAACTGTGATTATTTACAGTCTTCTTGTAACGTACTTACAACCTCAATAGAAACAATTGGAGACAATGCGCTAATTCCATCTTCACCTTTGTGCAATAATCCACATGCTTCGTGAATTCCGTCGAGTGCAGCATCTGCGCCAAGGCTATCTAAATTAATATCAAATTGAATTTTGTATTGTAAATCGGTAAGCGAATAAGTAAAATCGTATTCTTTAGAAACATTATTAATACTCACTTCAATTACTCCATTTCCATCAACAGCAGAAATCACTTTTCCTGATATTCCGTCACCTTCTAAAAGGTTGAAGAAGTTTTCTGTAAGCGTTGTATCTCTAACTGGGTTGTCTGTATTAGGCGTTCCTTTATCAGCTACAAAAGACGCACTGGTAAGCACATCGGCAGGATCTAGAGAAGGTATTGTTTTAAATTTAATAGTATTAAAAGTGCCAGGTACTCCTACTTTTGCAGATGTTTTAAAAGCCGTCCAAGTAACCTTGGTAGAATCTGCAATAAAACTATAGCTACAAACCACAGGTTTTACGTCTTCCGCTTTATCATCCGATCCAGCATCTTCTCCGCCACAAGCGTACATAAACATAACTCCTAATCCTAATACCCAATGATTAAATCTCATAACCTGCTTTTTTAATAGTTGCTCAAATATAGTGAGTTTTATAGTAAGTTTTAAGGGATGCTGTTTTAGGGGGATGGTTTAATTATTGGGAAGCCAATATTCCTCCACCTTAAAAACTCAACTTTATCCTCGTAAAGTAATAAATGGCTGTGTTTTTATATTCTCCTGCAACATCTGCAAAAGCCGATTGCATCACCACATCTAAATCTAGATTATCCTTTAGAGACATCGTAAACGTTGGGTTCACAAACAATAAATCTTTTCCCGGGCTATAGATCGTTGACAACGAACCGGATATTAATTCGGTGAATTTATAGCTCCCAGTAAGAAACAAAGAATACTTGTAGGGAGATAACTCTTTTGCAGAAAGTTGGTAGGTAAATATATCAACATTCGAGTTCTTTGTTTCGCCAGAGCTATTAAATAACACAGACGCAATAAGAAATATGGGTTTCTTAAAAGAATATTCGGCTGAAATACTCATGCTTAAAGTTCCTATAGTGTCTGCTAAGTTTTGATATGGGTGAAAATATCCGAATTCTCCCTTAAAACCTGCTTTATTAATATTGCCTGCCCAACCACCGCCAACATATGCATCTGCTTTAGCAACACCTGCTGAAAACTGAAAATCGTATTTCCATTTGTTCTTTTTCCACATTAAGGCCGCCACCAAGTTTTTAATTTCTTTGCTTGTTTTAAAAGCAAATTCGAATGAAGACGAAATACTTTTGTAGTACTGTATCCTGATGGCATCGCTACCTGGTCGCTCTTCGTAATCGAAATCGAGGTAAGAATAAGTGTTGAAAATATCGTTAGGATTCCATATGGTATTAATTCCCCAATTAATTCTTTGTCGGCCAATTTTAATCTCAAATTTATTTTTTACATACTCAAAATATAGCCTGTCTATCATCGAATTAAAAACCCAGTTATCTTCTCCTCCAACACTTGCCGACAAATCAAATACATCGTTATTACGATCTATAGACTCCGCAAACGACGGCGAAACTAAATCGCCAAAATAAAATTGATTCCGAATTTCTAAACCGACTGTAATATTGTTATTGGGGTAATATTTAAAGTTAAATCGATTGTGGATTAAATTATTAAAGAAAATAGAATTGTTGAATGGCGAAGGAAAAACAGTGAGTAAATCCTTTACATAACCTTTAACGAATACCTTCTGCTCTTTTTTAGGAAGGCTATCTTGGGCAAAGAGCGAAACCGATAAGCAAAGTGGAATTAAAATGGATAGCAGTCTTTTTTTCAAAACTTAAGAAAGAACTTATTACTTAACCTCATCAGAAATAACCTTACCATCTTCTACAGTAATAATTCGGCGAGCCACATTAATCACCCTTTGATCGTGTGTAGAAAAAACGAAAGTCATTCCCTCCTTCTCATTCAAATCCTTCATAATTTGAAGCAAATTACTGGTAGAAGTAGAATCTAAATTAGCCGTTGGCTCATCTGCCAAAACAAACCGAGGATGAGAAGCTAAGGCTCTGGCCACAGCAACTCGCTGCTGTTGTCCGCCCGAAAGTTGCGAAGGGCGCTTATCAACCTTATCGCTCAAACCAACCTCTGCCAATAAATCGAGTGTTCGCTTATCTCTTTCTTCTTTAGGCACGCCTTGTAAAAGCATTATGAATTCAACATTTTCTTTAGCCGTTAACACGGGTACCAAATTGTAAGATTGAAAAACAAAACCAATGTTGTTCTTTCTGAATTCGATTAAAGCGTTACCCGTAAGACTTGAAATATTGATGCCATCAATAACAATACTGCCATTAGTAAGCTGATCCAACCCTCCAATAATATTAAGTAAAGTAGTTTTTCCTGAACCAGACGGACCCACAATAGCCGTAAACTCACCTTTTTCAATTTTCAAATCTATACCACGCAATGCCTCTACAGGTATTGTGGTTGGGTTGTACGTTTTGGTTACTTGTTCTATTTCTATTAAACTCATGCGCTTTGAATTGATTCTGCCGGATTTAATTTTAATGCTTTAATGGCCGGATATATGGAGCTAGCAAGGGCTGTTAATACAACAGCAATAATTGTGGTAACATATAGTTCGCCTTCTAAATACGGTCTTACAATGGTATCTATACCAAATTGTTCGAGTGCTGAGGAAAAGATACTTAAGTCGACACCTACTTTATTTGAATAACTGATTGAAACAAAACCTAGCAATAAACCCAACGGGCCACCAATTAAGGCCAGCATCACCGTTTCGAAAACAATCATCATGAAAATTTTTGTTTTGTTCATGCCAATTGCCATCAACATACCTAACTCTCGCATTCTTTCTAAAACGGCCATCAACATCGTGTTAATAATTCCGAACCCCATCGCTGCCAATATAATACCAAGAATGACCGACATATTTATTTTTATTTGCCCCTCCATTAATTCAATTAAAGGCGCTACATCCTTATATGACTCAACAATTGCATCTGGATAAACGTTTTTAATCTCATCGATAGTTGCTGGCAATTGTTTCAAATCATTCACAACTATGGCCAACTCATGGATTTCGGAAGTCATACCCAAAATTCTGGCAATATCCGCTTGCCTCACAAAAACATTCATTCTATCCTCCATAGAAGAACCCGTACTATAAATTCCCCTTACCCTAAACTTTGCACTTACCGTTTCGCTCTCTGTATTAAGAAAAGTAAGTACAACGGAAGACCTAAGTTTCAAATTCATCTTTTCTGCCAGCGACCTACCAATAACAATTGGGTTTCTTCCAGCTTTTTCAAAATAGCTGCCAGTATCTAGCTTGGTATCCATATTGGTTACTTTGCTTTCTAACTCTGGAATAATCCCTTTAATTACTACTCCCCTATTGCCCTTAGCTGTTTTAAGCATTCCTTGACCTATAATAATTCTGCTCGAAACACTTTGCACATTATCTACACTTGCTAATTGATTCAACCTTTCAGCACCCTTTGGTACAACAAGGTTGATTAACATGTCTTCCTTAAAATTTTTGTGGTGGATTTGAATATGAGAAATATGGTTTTCTATTGCGGAATTAACAATACCAGCACCTACACTATTTATAAAGGCCATTACATAGGATACCGACCAAATACCCAAAGCAATGGCTATAATTACCATGAAGCTGCGCAATTTATTTCGCCATATGTTTCTCCAAGAGATTAATGCAATCATCGTTTTTATTTTCTCATTGCCTCTACTGGCTTAAGTAGATTAATTTTAAATGCTGGATAGATACTTATTACCAATGACAAACCAAACACAATTATTATCTGGCTCCAAAAAATAGCTGGATCAATAGAAAATGGCATTACAGGTTCTTCACCAATTTTTTCGAATGCAGCAATAATTTTTTCGTCGGCAAATACAATTGGGTTTACATTAAGGTAATATGCCACGGGGTAACTTAATATTAAGCCGGCAAAAACACCCATCATGGTTAGCATCAAAGATTCTAAAGCAACAATAACGTTTAGCACACTTCGGCTCATGCCAATACTTATAAGTACACCAAATTCATACATTCTTTCTTGAACCATCATTATAACGGTACCAAAAATTCCAAAAGCAATAATTATATACAGAATGGTAATTATGATGTAGCCACCCACCACATCCATCTCTCTTTGCTGAACCAACTCTGGAATCATCTCCTTCCAACCCATTACTTCATATTGGTTCAAGTCTACTATTTTACTGATGTCGGCAACAACTTCATCTACATACTTATCTTTGGGCAATACCAACGCGTAACTCGTAATTCGACCTTCTGCACCATAAAACCATTGAGCCTCTTTAAGAGGCAGGTAAAGCAATCGATTATTTTGTTTAAAGCTCCCAAACTTCACAACGCCCTTAATCACATATTTTCCAGCAGAATTAATTCCGTGATACCCCTGCCCAATCATTACCAACGTATCTCCTAGCTTTAAATCTAAATAATTCAAGAGTCCTTCTGCAACCAAAACACTCTTATCGTTTGGTTCGAGATATTCCCCTTCAACTAATTTTGATTTTAACTCCGAAAGTTTGTCTTCCTTTTCAGGATCAATCCCAACCAGTAGCGCCCCTCTGCTCATATCGCCAACCGCAGTTAAAACAAAAGATTCAATTCGAGGCACAGCAACATCTAAATGATCTATTGCTTTAAGTGATTTTTCTAATTGAGGTGTTTGCAGAAAAGCATAATCTATAAATTCATCGTCCCAATAACCCTTTGTATGAATTTGAATGTAGCCCGCGTAAAACCTAACGGCATTATCTATCATCCTATCATAGCTCCCATATTGAAGCGATCTCATAGAACATGAAAAAAAGACAGCAAACATGATGGAACTACATGTGATAATAGTCCTTTTCTTATTTCGCCATATGTTTCGCCAAGCTAGTTTTAAGTACATGGAAGGAAATTAACGAACCCGTTTCATGTTTTGAATAGAGAAAAACTCATCTGCTATATCAATATCGAATTCCATCGACTTGTATTCTATTACTGTTTTATGACCTTCCTCATCCGCAGGAATCATCTCTAATTTTGTAGGCAATGTTCGCCCTCCTATTTCCTTTATGTCGTAACCACGCATGGTATTTACCAAATATCCATCTTCGTCGTACATTTTCGACATCATTTGAATGTAATCCGCCTTATCTATCCAAAGCAATAATTTACCCCAAACAACTGGTGCATCCTCCTTCGGTATTAATTCGATTTGATAACAAATTCGACCATCAATGGTAGAATCGCTCAACATTTTGTGATTGTAATCATTTATAGTAGAGGACTCTTTAACTAAGTCGTCGTTTGTAAAATCAGATCCCATCCACGATTGCATCATCATTGATGGCGGCAATTTTATTACACGCTCTATAGATGCCTGCCAATTCCACATTTCCTTCGATCTCTTTAAAAAAGCAGTTCCTTTATCTCTGGCGGGCGAGGTAACCAATATTAAAGACAAATCGGTTCCTTTAGACCAACTTTTCATTGTCATTTCTCTACTCCAATCAGGTCTCACGATTGTCATTGAGATTTCGGCAAAATTCGAATTTCCTTGTAATTTATCCTCGGCCTTGCGAATTATCTCGGTAGGATTTTGCGCAAATACACTTGATGACACCAACACCCCAAAAAAAACAACAATCATCATTTTAGGCAAAACTCCTATTTTCAAGTTTTTACATGTACCACCTATAAACCCCAACCTCATCTATATTGTTTGTATTAAGTTACTTTCTCATCAACACATAAATCTACACAAAGATTGTTTAAAGTTTCAATTATAAATTCTTCAAACTTTCTAATAAATAATTATCATACTTACTTGGTGGATAGGGTTAGGTTGTTTTAATTTGCACTCTTACAAGTATATTTTATACCAACCATTGAGAAAGAGTATAGTTTCATTCATTTTTAGTATTTGCCTAATTTTCATTGGGGCAAATGAGGCTGCTGCAGGCATAATGCAGAATACCAAATCGGAAGATGGTAGAATTGAAATAATAATGCCCAACATTATTATTGCAAATATTGAATATGACATTGCAGTAAAAATGACCGATGTTAGAAGATCGGAGGTGGTTGACGGTTTTATGAGGGTTACTGTAAACGGAATGCCTCAAATGATTCCGATTACTTCTGTAAAAAGAAGCCAAAGTCATGGTATTTCAGATAGGTTTTTTAAAGGTTATAGCGGCGATGATTTTTATGAAGGAATTGTTACTCATAAATTCCATGAGCAAGGTAAATTCTCTATTAAAGTAGCTGATTTCCATTATAAAAAATACGTTAATCCAGTTCCTTTATGGATGTCTTTACTGCCTCCACTTGTGGCTATATTAATGGCACTAATTTTAAAAGAGGTGGTTACTGCCCTCTTTGCAGGTATTTTCTTAGGAACCCTACTTACCTCTATATACGCTGACGGACCTCTTGGTTTTGCTACTGCATTTTTTAATGTGCTAGACAACTACATGCTTGGAGCAATCTACAATCTAAGTCATATTAAAATAATGGTTTTTGCATTCCTTATTGGTTCTACAGTAGCTATAATGGCTAAAAATGGTGGAATGCTGGGAATTGTAGACCGTTTAAAGCCATATGCCAAAGATCCTCGATCTACCCAGTTTACTACCTTTTATCTCGGTTTAGCAATTTTCTTTGATGATTACACTAACTCCTTGGTTATTGGTAACACGATGCGAAGTATTACTGATGTAATGAGAATTTCGCGTGAAAAATTAACTTACCTGGTTGATTCTACTGCTGCTCCTATTGCTTCTATTGCTCTTATAACTACATGGATTGGCTTTGAACTGGGTGAAGTAAATAACGGATTAGAAAAAATTGGAGTAATTGATGAAGGTGCCTACTCTATTTTCCTTGGCTCGCTTCCATATTCATTCTACCCGCTTTTTACCATTGTCTTTATTTTTATTCTTATATACCAAAACAAAGATTATGGCCCAATGCACGCGGCTGAAACAAGAGCTAGGCTTACAGGAAAGGTTTCGGAAGCTGCAGATGATGACATGGATGGCGATGCTAGTACAGAGTTAAAACAAATGTCTCCCGTTAAAGGTGCAGATCCTAATATGTGGAATGCTTTGATTCCTATTATCGTAATTGTTTTTGGTACGCTTATAGGGCTTATATATACCGGTACAATCGCAGTGCCTGGTGTTTGGAGCGATGATACATTAACATTAAACCGTAAACTTTCGGAAGTAATTGGTAACGCAGATTCTTATGCGGCTTTATTGTGGTCTTCTATATCAAGTGTGTTGGTTGCAATTGCAATGAGCATGTATAAGAAGATTCTAACACTGCAACAATCAATAGAAGCCAGTTTTACTGGTATGAAGGTCGTTTTTGATGCTTTGGTAATCTTAATCTTGGCTTGGGCCTTAGGATTACTTATTGATGACATGCACACGGCCGATTTTTTAAGTGAAAACTTATTGGCATTTGAGCTTAATCCAATGTTCTTACCAACTATTACTTTTTTATTGGGCGCAGTTATTTCTTTTGCAACTGGTACTTCTTGGGGAACAATGTCTATTCTTTACCCTTTAATGCTGCCAATTAGTTGGGAGCTTTGTCAACAAGCAGGCATGTCGTACGACGAATCTATGAACATTTTCTACAATGTAGTAGCTTGTGTATTGGCTGGCGCTGTTTTTGGCGATCATTGCTCTCCTATTGCAGATACAACTATTTTAAGTTCGTTGGCTTGTAGCTGTAACCACATTGATCACGTTCGAACTCAATTACCTTATGCTTTAACTACAGGAGTAATTGCTATTGTATTTGGAACCTTGCCTTGTGGTTTTGGAGTATCGCCACTTATAATGCTACCGCTTGGAGTAGTGGCCTTGTATTTTGCTATAAAGTTTTTCGGGAAAGATGTACCCGACATTCCCGATTCAGTTAAACCTCTGGAAGATTCGGTTACTCCATCTTTAGAAAGCTAGACTTCTTACAGGTAATTCCTTTAGAAGTAAACCAAGTCAACTATAAACTTGAGTTATACCAACTAGATTAAGCTCTTCCGCCAAATTTCTGCAACACATACTAGCCGATTGAATAAGCAGCCATGTTTAACAGTATAGTTTTATATATTAGGAACCAGATATTACTTTATTGAATGATAGAAGGTTTGGATATTCCTTTAATTGAAAACGAGGGTTCCTTTACTCACATTTCCTTTAGAGAAAACTAACGCCCCGAATATATAAGTTTGTTCAACAACAACCGTATCTAACTCGTCAGACTGTATTTCGTGAGGATCTTTATCAAGAACAATTAAATCGGCCCATTTGCCCTTTTCGATGCTCCCTTTTTTATCTACTTCTCCATTTACTTTTGCGCCACCCATGGTGTAAGCATACATGGCATCTTTAACAGAAATGGCCTCTTTAGCGCCGATTAGCTCGCCTTCTTTGTCTTTTCGTACCACTGCCGCCTTAATTCCTACAAACGGATTAACATCCTCTGCTAATGGCCCATTAGACCCTATTGAGAATTCAATCTTATTGTCGATCAATGATTTTAATGGCAACATACCATCTATTAGATTGGTTGGAAGGTATTTTCTATAACACGGTCCAAAATCGTGAATATCATTTGGACTCAATACTAGATCTACATTCAATTTTTTTATTTGCTCTATATGCTTGCTGGTAAGCATTGTTAAATTTTCTAGTCTATGACGCACTTCGGTGTCATGAACCTTTGCCAATGCTTCCAATGTATCCAAAGCTAACGTGATTGCCTCATCACCCGATGCATGAAACGACATTCTTGTATCATTACAATACATAGGATATATTAAGTCATAGAAAATTTCCTCTTCAATTCGAAGAGCACCCTGATCTTCCGAATCTAAATACTTCTCACTTATCGCGGCTGTTTTACCACTAAGCTGACCATCTAAATAATATTTATAGCTATTTAAATGAAGAAGATCATTATTGATTTTCTCTGTACTATAAGAATGCTTTGCTCTAAGAGTGGTATTGGCATTAGGAATAATGGTCATCCTCACTCTTTTCTTACTTTTTATAATGGCCTCAACATATGCCGTTGCTAAAGAAGGCACAACTCCCGAATCACATGCGCTTGTAATTCCCTTTGAAAGCGTATCATTCCACCCTGCTCTAATCATATTAACGTTCTTTTCCTTTTTGGGCAGCGGGAAAAAATCAATTATTTTATCTATAGCCGTTTCGTAAAATATACCATTGAGTCTTCCTTCAGAATTTCGTCCATAAGTTCCGCCTTTGGGATTTCTTAATCCTTGCTCCATGTTACTAAAGCGCATACCATAGGTGTTTACAACAGCAATATGACCACAAGATCTGAATATCATAACAGGCCTGTCAGATATTATGACATCAATATCATCGCACGTAGGAATTTGTTGTTCTTCCATCTCAACTTCGTTAAACCCACGACCAACTAACCATTCACCTGGTTTTAAATTCTTAACATAATCCTCTATTTTCTGTTGAAGCTCTTTTATATTTTTTACACCTCTTAAGTTTAATGAGTGGAGACTAAACTCGCCCAATTTACTAGGAGAAACAATATTATCACTAAAACTAGGCATTAGTGTTCTTCCTTTCAGGTCCATTAAATATGCTTGACCCCCTGCTAATTTTGTCAATTCCTTCAATGAGCCAATTTCAGTAACTAAACCATCGCTAACCAATACCGCTTCAGGAGTGGCATCATTCGCATTATTCATTGTATGGATTGTTCCATTAAAAAAAAGAATCTTGTTCATGCTATATTTAGTTAAGCTTTAAATTTATCCGCGTACATCGCTAATAAAATACCGTAATTATTGCAATCGGGATTTCTTGTATAATTCTCCAGTAAACTAATTGCAGTAAAACCAACCGCTATTTGAGCACTTACAGCCAAACCTTCACGTTTACCAATTCTTAATCCATTGTAATAATCTTGGGCAGAAATTTTATTCTTTACTTCTGCATAGCCCCTCATTACCCCTCTTGTAAGTTGCCCAGATAATTCTAAATCGTTTACTCTATATTGTCTTGCAGCGTACAATGCTCTACCCAAGCCCTTGCTTCTGCAGTCCGGATGTACACTTAGCTCAACACTGTAAAGCCATTGTCCGTTAGGATTATGAACCTTACTGAGCCAACAATCCGAAGTTATATCATCAAAGGTATGCTGTGGGTTTTTCAGATTAAAATCGCAAATAAAGGTGGCCGAATTACCAACCACTTTTCCGCCATCTAATGCCACAAACGGCCCTTCAGGGAACGCTTCGATGTGATCTAAGTATTGATCGGAAGTAAGCGTTTTATCCACATTATAGCATGGAAAATTCACCTTATCCAGTTCTTCTAATTCCTTTGCATGTTCTGGTTTCGCAGGAACTATTGTAACACCATTACTATGAACATATCGATAATTCATTGCGCTATAATTTAGTTACGCATTTTTTTCTGCAACTGCTTGAAGTGTATTTCTCATTAAAGAAGCAATCGTCATTGGTCCTACTCCACCAGGAACAGGAGTTATAAAGGAAGCTTTAGGTCCAACTGTTGCAAAATCTACATCACCTTTTAATTTAAAGCCAGATTTAGTTTCTGTGCTAGGAACTCTATGAATACCAACATCGATTACAACAGCGCCTTCTTTAACCATATCGCCAGTAATAAAACCTTCTCTACCAATTGCCACTATTAGAATATCTGCTCTCAAGCATATCTCTTTAAGGTTAACCGTTTTACTATGTGTAAGTGTTACAGTTGCATTTCCGGGGTAATCATTTCTTGCCATCAAAATACTAACTGGAGAACCAACGATATGGCTTCTTCCAACGATTACACACCTTTTACCTTCTGTTTTTATATTGTATCTATCTAGCAATTCAATAATGCCGTAAGGAGTTGCAGAAATGTAAGTATCAAGCCCCAAAGCTAATTTCCCAACGTTTGTAGGATGAAACCCATCTACATCCTTACTTGCCCATATAGTTTCTGTAATCAAGTTTTCATTGATGTGTTTAGGAAGCGGCAATTGCACGATTAATCCATCAATATCATCATTGTTGTTAATTTTTTTAACTTCAGCCAATAAATCGGCTTCTGTAATTGAAGCATCAAATCTTAAAACTGTAGAATCAAACCCCACAGAATCGCATGTTTTTGCCTTACTAGTAACGTAAGTATCGCTAGCTGCGTCGTTGCCAACAATAATAGCTGCTAAATGAGGCACTTTTTTACCCGCTGCTATAATTTTATCTACTTCTGCTTTAATCTCAACTCTAATATCAGCTGCAATCTTTTTACCGTCAATTAATTCCATTATATAATTATTTTATCATTTTCCCATTCCTGGTATTTTCGACATCATGTTAGCCATTTGCTTTTTGTCGCCCATCATCTTCATCATCTTCCTCATGTCATCAAATTGCTTGATCATCTTATTTACCTCCTGAATGTTGTTTCCACTTCCTTCAGCAATTCGCTTTCTTCTGCTCCCATTTACTAAATGAGGATTCTCTCTTTCTTCTTTTGTCATCGAGCCAATAATTGCCTCAATTACTTTAAATGGTTCATCACCAACATCTACGCCCTTCATCATTTTTCCCATTCCAGGAATCATGCCTGCCAAATCTTTCAGATTACCCATTTTTTTAATCTGATTGATCTGCGTTAAGAAGTCGTCAAAATTGAACTGGTTCTTTGCTATTTTCTTAGTAAGCTTTCTTGCCTCTTCCTCATCAAAATTTTCTTGCGCTCTTTCCACCAAAGAAACAACGTCGCCCATTCCCAGGATTCTATCGGCCATTCTGCTTGGATGAAATACATCCAAAGCTTCCATCTTTTCGCCTGTACCAATAAATTTGATTGGTTTGTTTACAATAGATTTTATAGAAAGTGCTACACCTCCTCTAGCATCACCATCGAGCTTTGTAAGTACAACACCTTCAAAATCAAGTCTATCATTAAATTCTTTTGCAGTATTTACAGCGTCTTGCCCAGTCATGGAATCAACTACAAATAAAGTTTCCGAGGGATTAATGGCATTTTTAATGTTTGTAATCTCTTGCATCATTTGCTCATCAACAGCCAAACGACCTGCTGTATCTACAATAATTACATCGTAGCCATTCGATTTAGCATGGCTAATTCCGTTTTTAGCAATAGAAACAGCATCCTTGCTTTCTCTTTCAGAAAAAACTTCTACACCAATCTGCTCACCTAAAGCTTCCAATTGGTCAATTGCAGCAGGTCTGTAAATATCGCAAGCAACTAATAAAGGTTTTTTACCTTTCTTTTGCTTTAGCATATGGGCCAACTTTCCTGTAAAAGTTGTTTTACCCGAACCTTGCAGTCCTGCAACTAGAATTACGGTATGTCCCTTCTCTATATTAAGTTCGGCTGTATCGCCACCCATTAATGTGGTTAGGTGATCGTTGGTGATTTTAACCAACAATTGGCCTGGAGAAACCGCGGTTAAAACATTCTGACCAAGTGCTTTTTCTTTAACACTTACGGCAAATTCTTTTGCAATTTTATAATTAACATCGGCATCGATTAACGCCTTGCGAACCTCTTTTAAGGTTTCTGCAACATTGATCTCTGTAATTTGGCCCTGACCTTTTAAAACTTTAAAGGCGCGCTCTAATTTTCCAGATAAATTTTCGAACATATTCTTGAAATATAAAGGAAGTTAAAAATAAGATTTTATTCGGTCGTAAGCTACATTCTTCGAGGAACATCAATACCCAATAACCTCATCGATGATTTAATTACCTGAGACACTGAGGATGACAATGAAACACGGAATTCTACTAATGTTTGATCCGCTTCTTTTAAGATAGATACGGCCTGATAAAATTGATTGTAATCTTTTGCCAATTCGTAAACGTAATTCGCAATTAATGCAGGGCTAAAAGTAGATGCCGCTTCCTGAATAATGCCAGGGTAATTGCTTAAAGTGATTATCAGCTGTCTTTCTTTCTGGTGTAATTTATCAGAATCTATCAAAACCTCTTGCTGATTCTTTTCGGCAATATTGGCTTTGTCTAAAATTGAACAAATTCGAGCGTGGGTGTACTGAATAAAAGGCCCAGTATTTCCGTTAAAATCAATTGATTCTTTTGGATCGAAAAGCATTTTCTTCTGTGGGTCTACTTTTAAAATAAAATACTTTAAGGCCGACAAACCGATTATTTCATATAATTCAGTTGCTTCTTGGTCAGAGAAACTATCTAACTTTCCTAATTCTTCGGAAGTCGCTTTGGCTGTTTCAACCATTTCCTCCATTAAATCGTCGGCATCTACCACAGTACCTTCTCTCGACTTCATTTTACCACTTGGCAAATCAACCATTCCGTACGACAAATGCACCATATTTTCGGCCCAGTTATAACCCAGTTTCCCTAGGATCATAAAGAGTACTTTAAAATGATAATCCTGCTCGTTTCCAACAACATACACCATGCTATATAAAGAGAAATCTTGAAACCGTTGAACAGCCGTTCCTAAATCCTGTGTCATGTAAACAGAAGTACCATCCGATCGCAACAAAAGTTTGTCGTCCAATTTATCGGCACTTAAATCGGACCAAACAGAACCATCGTCTTTTTGAACCAAAACACTATCTTTAAGGCCTTTCTCAACAATTTCTTTTCCGAGCAAATAGGTTTCCGATTCGTAGTAAACTTTATCGAAGCTCACCCCCATCCTACTATAAGTACTTTTGAAACCGTCGTAAACCCAACCATTCATCATGCTCCAAAGCGAACGAGTAGCATCATCGCCATCTTCCCATTTACGTAGCATCTCTTGAATTTCTAACATTAACGGAGCCTCTTTCTCGGCTTGCTTCTTATCCATTCCACCGTCTACCAGCTGCTGAATTTCCACTTTATACTCTTTATCAAACCGAACATAATAATCGCCCACCAGTTTATCACCCTTCTTTCCTGTAGAATCTGGTGTTTCATCATTCCCCCATCGTTGCCATGCCAACATCGATTTGCAAATATGAATCCCTCTGTCATTTACCAAGTTAACCTTGATAACTTTCTTACCGCTTGCTTTAACAATTTCGGCAACGGAATGACCAATTAGATTATTTCGAACATGGCCAAGGTGCAATGGTTTGTTGGTGTTGGGCGAAGAAAACTCAATCATTACAGTATCGGCACCTTCAACGGAAACAAAACCGAATTCATCAGATTTTCTAATATCATAAAATGAGTTAAGCCAATAATCGTCGGCCACAATCAAATTCAAAAAACCTTTCTCTACATTGTAAGCAGATATTTCCGTTAACGAATTCACCAACGCTTGCCCTAGCTGATCGCCAATTTCTTGAGGCGCCTTTTTTACTAGTTTAACAATAGGGAACACCACTACAGTAATGTCGCCTTTGAAACTTGGATTTGTTTTTTGGGTAACAATTTTACTTCGATCCACATCCAAATCGAATAGTTCCTTTATTTGAGCTACCGTAGACTCTTCTATAATTTGATTGATCCCCATTTTAACTTTCTAATTTGCTCACTACTTTTTCTAATATCTTAAATGCCGTTTCTGCCATGGTGTTGCCTTTATCATCAATCACCGGATTAATCTCTGTCATTTCAAAACAGCCAACCCTATCATCTCCTAATACCGTGATAATAATCTCTTCCGCCTCAATAACTGTTAAGCCCCCTTTAACAGGCGTACCAGTACCAACAGAAATTTCAGGATCCATCGAATCAACATCAAACGAAACATAAATTAAATCGTGATCTTTTAAATAATCCAAACCTGCTTTTGCACATGCTACAGTGCCTTCCGTCCTAATTTCATCAACACTAAAAGCTTTTATTCCCTTGTGCTCAATCAAATAATCTTCTTCTGGTTCGGTATCTCTAACAGAATATTGAACAATATCGCCAAAACCTATGTTTTGCCCATTTCCTCCAATCGATTTTAATTCGTTCCAACCATCAATTGTTTCCTGATCTATTTCTTTAAACTGATTCTCCATATTGTCGATACCTAACATACAAGCAACTGGCATTCCATGAATATTACCAGTATGACTGGTGTAAGGCGTGTGTAAGTCTGCATGCGCATCGATCCATATTATTCCAATTTTCTTATTTGGATTTGCTTTTCGCAAAGCTGCAATGGTTCCCCCTGCCGAACTGTGATCGCCAGAAATAATTAAAGGGAAATGAGCTGATTTAGAAATTGCATCACAAATACGATTGTACATCGTAATCATTCCACCTAATCTTTTGGCAAAAGGATTTTCTTCTGTTCGCTGAAAAAGATCGTTACAATTTTTGATTTCTTCAATAGGAAAAACATCGAACAAGTCGCTTTCGAATTTTGAAGCAGCTCCTTTTAGCGCATCAAACGAACTACAAGTACCACGAGTAGCTGCGCCTAATTCCGACATATTTAACCATATTTTTATCTTACTCATCTTAAAATAACTGAAAATACAAAGGCTCGATTACGGCATTTTACAAGCTGCAAAAATAGCCATAGTTCCATCATATTTACTGTGATGGCTTACTTATAATCGAATTCTTTTATTACCAACAGAATCACTTTTTAAAATTGGGATAACGCAGCATATTATATTAATTTAGGAACCTATTGCACAAAACAATTCCTAATGGATCCTCAATTCGTTTCTTATAGCTGTATTAACAGAGTCGGTACGATTCAAATTAACAGAGCTGAAAAAAGAAATGCACTCAACTCTATAATTATAGATCAACTCAAATCTTCTTTTAAAGAAGCGGCAAGTGATAAAAACTGCAAGGTAATTGTCTTAAAATCAACAGGAACGGTATTCTCCGCTGGTGCTGATTTAGAGTATCTAAGTAAAATATTGGACAATGGTGAAGGAGAAAACCTAGCAGACTCAATGCATTTAATGGAATTGTTTAACATTATATACAATTTTCCCAAAGTTGTTATTGCTCAAGTTCAGGGCGATGCAATTGCTGGAGGCTGCGGTTTGATAACTGTTTGTGATTTTGTTTTTTCCGTTCCTGAGGCGCGTTTTGGCTATACTGAAGTTAAGATTGGATTCGTTCCTGCAATTGTTAGTGCTTTTTTATTGAGGAAACTAGGAGAAACAAGGGCAAAAGAGCTACTTTTAACAGGTAATTTAATAGGCGCAAGCGAGGCAAGAAACATAGGATTGATTAATTACGTAGAACAGGAAAATGAGATTAATAATAAAGTAGCTGAATTTACTTCCAACCTATGCCATAGTGCATCTGCGGAGTCTTTAAAGTTTACAAAAAAAATAATCAACACAGTGCAAGAACAAAACCTTGACGACGCGTTAATATGGTCGGCTAAACAAAATGCGAGAGCTAGGGAACACGAAGATTGCAAAAAAGGAATCACTTCTTTTCTTAACAAAGAAAAAATCACTTGGTAGTACAATGGAAAAAAACTTATTGTACATATTAGGCCTTTGGGTTGTTTTATTCTTCGTTTCAGGGTGTGATGTGCTTCACATAGGTCAATTTGACGAAGGTGAATTAGAATTCGAAATAACCTACCCTTCTTTAGAAAAAGGCAACGTAATGATGGAGCTTTATCCGAGCAAGATGCAATTGCTGATGAAAAACCACGATTACATTACGAATATGTCGGCTGGATTTGGTATGTTTAAATCTAGTTATATATCTAAAAGCAACGACAAAACACTTACGCTTTTGGTAAATATTATAAGAAAGAAATATGCTTTAACATGGGACACGCTTTCCTTAGACACCACATGGCCAGAACTAGAAATTGAACCGACTGGAAAGAATAAAACCATTGCTGGATACGTTTGCGATGAAGCGTTGGTTAAAGTAGTGGGAAGTCCTGATGAACAATTTAATATTTACTACACCGACGAAATAGAAAGAAAAGGATCTAATTGGGACAACGAGTTTAGAGGAATCGAAGGCTTTTTAATGGAATATCAGATGAAAAGATTTGGATTGGAAATGAAGTTTACGTGTACTAGTGTTGTAAAAAAAGAAATTTTGGATTCTGAATTTATTAACCCGAAAGATGGATATGAGTTTATCTCGGAGGCACAGATGACAAAGATTTTCAAAGATTTTCAATAATCTAGTTTAATAAGTAAATGGCTCTAACCAGCAGAGATTACAACAAGGACAATAAAGACAAGAAGAAAAAGAAGAAGAAGGGAGCTTCCTCTTTCATAGCCTCGTCCAAGCATAATGTAAGAAAAATCAAGGTATTTTTCGCGAACGAAAAAGTTCATCAAATAACAGGCCTGTTCCTTGTATTTGGCTCTGTGTTTATGCTCATCGCATTCACATCTTTCTTTTTCACGTGGAAATTAGATCAAGACAAGGTTACTGGTTCTTGGTGGGCATTTTTTAAAGACACATCCATAGAACCCGACAACTGGCTTGGAGGAATTGGAACTATTATATCCCATCAATTTATTCACCATTGGTTTGGAATTTCATCTTTCTTATTTATTCTGATAATTTTTCTGGTAGGCTTTAAAATTCTAGTTAACATCAGTTTAATTCCTATAAAAAAAACCATTGCCTATTCCTTGTTTGCACTCATTTGGTTTTCTGCGGTATTCGGGTTTATGTTCGAAGGAGATTTATTGTTTATGGGAGGTCGCATCGGATTTCAAATTAATCTCTGGCTATCCAATATCTTAGGTACGGCAGGAACAGGTTTAACTTTATTATTATCGCTGCTCGTCTTTTCGGTAATTTCTTTTAACATGTCTAAAGTTCTGCAATACTTTATTATTAGCAGCGAAAATGAAGACGCCGTGACTACCGAAGCCACTGGATCTGCTACGAGCGAAGATGCCGACGACAGCTGGACGGTTCCTTCTGAAGGAATACCTCATATAAAGAAAACCGCTTCTCCAGATGATGAACCAAAACAAGAACCAGAATCAGAACAAGAACTTGAATTGGAAACAGAACTCCCCCTCACTCCTACTCCCGAATCCGCGTCTACACCAACGCCTGCACCAGCTGAAGAAAAAAAATCTGAATTAGAAATGGAGGTTGAAGTTCCTATAGAAGAAGAGACTCCTACTGAAACAGAAGTTAAAGCTGATTCGGAATCTGAGCTTTCGATGGAAGTTGAAACACCAACAGCCGATGATGCTGGTGCGGTTGAATTAGACGCATCCGATGTGCCAGTAGATGAAAACATAGCTATAGAGGGAGAAGACGTGGCTATGGCTGTAGAAAAAGCCAAGGATAATACTGTTGAACTATCAGAATCTGAGATCAACAAGAAAAAAGAAGAATTTGGGTCGTACGATCCAACATTGGATCTAGGCAGCTACGAACTTCCGCCAGTTGACTTACTAAAAGAATACCCTGTAAACGAAGACCGTGTTAAACAGCAAGAACTTGACGATAATAAGAACAGAATTGTAAACACATTAAGAAATTACAATATTGAAATAGCCAAAATAAAGGCTACCATTGGGCCAACGGTTACGCTATACGAAATTGTTCCGGCTGCAGGTGTTAGGATTTCTAAGATTAAAAATCTCGAAGACGATATCGCAATGACTTTATCTGCCATCGGTATTAGAATTATTGCACCTATCCCAGGAAAAGGAACCATTGGTATTGAAGTCCCAAATTTAAAACCAGATATGGTTTCGATGTACTCTATTATCGCATCGGAAAAGTTCCAAAACTGCGACATGGAATTACCAATTGGCTTAGGTAAAACAATTTCTAACGAAACTTTTGTAACAGATTTAACAACCATGCCTCACTTGTTGATGGCTGGTGCAACAGGGCAAGGTAAGTCGGTTGGGTTAAACGCAATTTTGGTTTCGCTTCTATATAAGAAACACCCGAGTCAGCTTAAATTTGTTTTAGTAGATCCTAAAAAGGTGGAGCTTACTTTGTTCAACAAAATTGAGCGTCATTTCTTAGCGAAATTACCAGACAGTGGCGAGGCAATTATTACAGACACTACCAAAGTGGTACACACGTTAAATTCGTTGTGCATCGAAATGGATCAGCGTTACGAACTGCTTAAAAATGCATCTTGTAGAAACATTAAGGAATACAATAATAAGTTTGTCGACAGAAAACTAAACCCGAACGACGGCCACCGCTATTTACCGTACATTGTATTGGTAGTTGATGAGTTTGCAGATTTAATTATGACTGCTGGCAAGGAGGTTGAAACTCCAATTGCGCGTTTAGCACAATTGGCAAGAGCAATCGGGATTCATTTAATTATTGCAACACAGCGACCTTCTGTAAATATTATTACAGGTACTATTAAAGCTAACTTCCCTGCTCGTATCGCGTTCCGTGTTACATCTAAAATTGACTCAAGAACGATTCTTGATGAAGGCGGTGCCGATCAGTTAATTGGTAGAGGTGATATGCTTTTGGCAACTGGTAACAGTATGACAAGGTTACAATGTGCTTTTGTTGACACGCCAGAGGTTGAAAGGATCACAGACTTTATTGGGGAGCAACGTGGCTATCCAGATGCGTTCTTATTGCCTGAATATTCTGACGAAAGTTCTAGCCAAGATGGTAGTAAAGGAAACAAGGACGATAGAGATGCCATTTTTGAAGATGCTGCACATGTTGTAGTAATGAATCAGCAAGGATCTACTTCTTTATTACAACGAAAATTAAAGCTCGGATATAACCGTGCTGGACGAATTATGGACCAATTGGAGGAAGCCGGAATTGTTGGCCCGTTTGAGGGAAGCAAGGCCAGACAAGTACTTTACCCCGACGAAGCAAGTTTGGAACGCTTCTTGAGAAACGAAGACGAAACTCCAACAGAAGAACAAATATGAAAACAATAATTTCGATAGCAGTACTGATTTCAATGATGATCTCATCAGTTAATTTGATGGCTCAGGATGAAACACACGATCCAAAAGCAAAAGCAATTCTTGATGAATTAAGCATAAAGTTAAAAACGTACGAAACAATTTCGGCAGAGTTCAACCTTATCATGGACGACAGTAGCGACCCTGATATGCGTGAAGCCATTAAAGGCAAATTAAAAGTGAAGGGCAAGTTTTACAACATGGATATGCTGGATCAGATTACAATTTGTGACGGTTCTACTGTTTGGACAGTGCGCGAAGATGAAGTAGAGATTATGGATGCGCCAACCGAAGAGGAAGAAAAAGAAGAAGGTTCACAAATTAGTCCTACTACTATCTTTAAGTTCTACGAAGACGGTTTTAAGTACAAGTACGACAAAGAAACTACAGTAGATGGCATTATATACGAACAGATTAAATTATTCCCTGAAGATCTTAATACGCCTTACCACACTATCATTTTAACGATCGATAAAGCTAATATGCAAATTAAGTCTGTAAAGCAAATTGGTAAAGACGGTATGACTTACACTATTAATCTCGTTAAGTTCGAAACAAATATCATCTTAGAAGATGCCATTTTCAAATTCAGCAAATCGGATTATCCAGGTATCGACATCAACGATTTAAGATAGTATCTATTCTACCCTCGTTAGTCTATAATCTACATATCTAAGCAAGCTCACCGATCGGTTTTCGTAACCGCTATCGAAACCTGTTTTGTAGAAATCGAATGAATTAAGAACACCGTTATGTTTAACGTTTTCTATTTCGTTAACAATATCGTGACCATGGTTATACAGTAAGCTAAAGTAGTAGAACGCTACATCAAACCCCATCATCGCAACCTTATTAGGATATGATTTAAACTCCTGTTTAAAGTCGTTTTTAAACTTGATTACCGATTCCGAATTCTCACTAAGAAAGGTAGGCGCAGGAATGTGTAAATCTAATTTGTGATAATATTCAATATCAATATTGTGATACCTTTTCCATTTTTGCATTCCAAAAACCTTAAGGTCATACTTCTCGCAATTAGCAAATAACTCCGTCATAACAACCGTAACAAAAGGTTGATCTTCCGACGGAATAATAACTATGTTTCTCAATGTATCACTCAAAGCCCTTCTGATAGCAAGGCCTTTCTTCTGGTCGTGAAAATCGATAGCCATAATATGAATACTATCAGTAATAGAATTACTAACTGTAATTCCCAACGTATCACGGTAAGCTTGTCTAATTTTCTTAAGATCCTCAGCAAGCAACATAGCTCTTTCGTGCTCTAACATGTGATCGTTGTAAAATATAACAATATTAGAACCGTCGTAGCTTCTTGCAACGTAGCTTGCTATTTTCTTTAAGTGAACAGTTGGAGAAGAAATTACCTTACTTGTATTCGATTTGCCAAGCAATACCCTATTCTGAGAACTAATTGGAGACACAACATGAATATTGTTTCTTTCTCCAAAGGCTGTAATTTGAGAAATATACTCAGGACCAAAACCAACAATTAAATCCATTAGTTTCATCTCAGGTTCTTCTAGTATTCCTTCAATATCCATTGGATCTGCATTGGTATCGTAAACAAACATTCTAGCGTTCATTCCTAACTTATTTACAGAATCGACTGCAAAAAGCACCCCTTCATAAAAATCTAATGCTCCTTCGCTTTTATAATAAATTTGTTCCTCGTTAGAAATTCTTTCAAACTTTTTCATCGAATCGTTGTCAGACAAATACAAAGGCAGCATTAAAGCAATGTTGTAAGTTACCGTGTCTTCTATTAAACTGTCGATGCTTAATTCGTCCGACATAAATTTAGGCCGCGTATATTCTGGCAAATTCAAATATTTATTGTTTACAATAACCGAAATCGGAATTTTCAGCTCCTGCCCTAACTTAATGCGTTTATTACTTTCGGGGTTGGCATTGTAAATTTGTTCTTCTGTTACTGCATAGTCTTTAGAAAGCGAATAAACAGTTTGCCCTCTTTCTACAATATGAATAATTAAGGTGTCCTTGTATTCAACATGCTTGTCTTTGGTAATTCTTCGCATGGCCTTTTTACTCGGAATCTTCAACGTATCTGCAACCCTTAACCCATCTATTAAGAAAGGATTTACCAAAATAATCTCGTTAATTGGAGTTTCGTAGGCTTTAGAAATAGCATATAACGTTTGCCCGGCCTTTACTGGGTGCAGTTCGAACGGTTTACCACCGATTACTTCAATTACACGAGAACGTTTCACTCGCGTCGTTTTCACTTCTTTATCTTGCGAAAACACACCTAAACATGTGAACATGAAGCATGTAACTATAAGTATTCTTAATACAGGTTTGGCACTATTCAAAATCAAACGATATAATATGGTTCAAAGCTATGGCTTTTCTCTTTTACAGCGTGTTATAACTGCCTGTAAATAACTTGTAAATACGATACAACATAAAGCGTGCCTATAAAATTGAAGCGTTATTCCCATTCGATTGTTGCAGGTGGTTTAGAGCTAATATCATAAACCACCCTATTTACACCTTTCACCTTATTAATGATGTCGTTAGACATTTTTGCAAGAAACTCATAAGGTAAATGGCACCAATCAGATGTCATTCCATCAGTAGAAGTTACTGCACGAAGCGCAACAACCTGCTCGTAAGTTCTTAAATCGCCCATAACCCCTACAGATTTAATCGGCAATAGCACAACGCCGGCTTGCCACACTTCATCATAAAGGTTATGCTCTCTAAGACCTGATATAAAAATATGATCTACAGCTTGTAAAAGCTGAACTTTTTCTTCGGTTATGTCTCCCAATATTCTAATTGCAAGCCCTGGCCCTGGGAAAGGATGACGAGATAAAATATTTGGATCAATCTCCATTACTTTACCAACTTTCCTTACTTCGTCTTTAAACAAAGCTCTTAATGGCTCAACCAACTTAAGATTCATCTTCTCGGGAAGTCCACCTACATTGTGGTGCGACTTAATGGTAGCAGATGGTCCCTTTACCGATACAGATTCAATTACATCAGGATAAATAGTGCCTTGCCCTAGCCACTTTACATTTGGTAACAAGTCGGCCTCAGTAGAAAACACATCGATGAATACTTTGCCAATTGCTTTTCTTTTAGCCTCCGGATCAGACAAGCCTTTCAACTCCGAATAAAACAGATATTTTGCGTTAACACCTTTTACATTTAGGCCCATTCCTTCATAAGAAGTAAGCACTTCTTCGAATTCACCTTTTCTTAATAATCCGTTATCTACGAAAATGCAATACAAGTTGGAGCCAATTGCGCGGTGCAAAAGCATTGCAGCAACTGTTGAGTCTACACCACCAGACAAACCTAAAACCACATTACCGTCTCCCACCTGAGCTTTTAATCGAGCTACTTCTGTTTCCACAAAAGAATCGGGCGACCAGCTGCCAGCGCAACCACAAATGTTTATTAAAAAATTATGTACGATTACGCTGCCATCAGTACTGTGAAACACCTCAGGGTGAAATTGCAATCCAAATGTATTTTCGTCTTCAATTTTAAATGCAGCTGCCTCAACATCTTTAGTACTTGCTATAAGATCAAAATTGGTTGGCATATAGGTTATGGTGTCACCGTGCGACATCCAAACTTGCGAATTATCACTTACTCCTTTTAATAAGCCAGATTCCGATTTTACAAAAGAAAGATTTGCTCTTCCATATTCTCGAACTTCCGATGGAGCTATTTCACCACCGTTTTTGTGTACTAATAATTGTGCGCCATAACAAACTCCAAGTAATGGCAGTTTGTTTCTGTAAACCGATAAATCGATGTCTGGTGCGTCTTGTTCTGTAACCGACGATGGGCCACCAGATAAAATAACACCTTTTACACTGTCCGAAAGCTCGGGCAAATTATTAAACGGGTGAATTTCACAATACACGTTCTCCTCTCTTACTCTTCTCGCAATAAGTTGTGTATACTGCGATCCAAAGTCTATTATTAATATTTTTTCTTCCATAATGGGCTTGCAATTATTCACGTCAAAAGTAAGGTGTAATTCTTTTTGTTCCCATCTTATCCGCCGATGATTTAGCAGTACTTTTCAACACAACTTCGGTATACACCATACTTGTGTAGTTCCTCCTTTATCCGATATCATAAAACATTTTCACCAATTTAATTTCGGAGATAAAAAGTGGCTAATTACCAAGGATTTCCGTTACGGTTATTAACAATACCCCTTGAATAACTTATGCCTTCCCCCTTCTAACAACCATATTTTCTTTCCAATTTTGGTTAACCTAAAAATTACGGCATGGGAAAGATGAAAGACTTTAATAAAGCTTTAGATGGTGTTTGGAAAGACAAGTCTATAGTTGTTAAAGATGATAAGTACTTGAACATTTATATCGAGAAACGAAATCGGGATAAAAATGTAGGCAATAAAAACGTTGATTCTTACAAGAAGATTCACATCCGAAAAGATCGAAAAACAAACTTTACAGTTACCAAGATCAAAACAATTTCGATGATTGATCGCAAAACGGAAACAAAGGTTTTTATGAAAGACCTTACCATTGAGCGAATGAAGGATAGCCGGAATGTAGATGTGAGTCAAACAGACTTCACTATATTTAAGAATTAGAAGCCTCCAAAATCTTTAATTTGTATCGAGGATTTATTTCCTCGACAGGTATTACTCCCCCTAAATTTCTGCAAAATAAAAGGCCCTAAGCAAAAGCTTAAGGCCATTAATAACAAGGATACTAACCCCATGCTAAAAATTACGATGCGTACGAGAGCTCATTCACAGAGTCAAGTAAATTCATATTGTGCGCCAAGTTAATTAGCTGAGCAGTATTTTTCACATTTAATTTTCTAATAATATTATTTCTGTGTGTATCAACCGTTCTGGTACTTATATAAAGTTCCGAACCAATCTCACAACTGGTTAACCCCTTTGCAACACACTTCAATATCTCACTTTCACGCTTAGATAGATTTCCAATCCCAGCATTATCTTGTTTCTTGTTGCCACTTAAATGAGCCTCAATTAAAATGTCGCTAATGTTTTTACCAAAATAGCTTTTACCGTTCGATACCGCCTTTAGCGCCTCAATCAATTCATTAGGATCAGATTCTTTAGAAAGATATCCCGTTGCTCCAGCATCAATTGCATTTGTTACAACATCGTTGTTAACCAATTGCGAAAGAATTAATACCCGTACATTAGGATTATTTTTAATTGCCTGCCTTGTTAATTGAATTCCATTAAGATCAGGCATTACCACATTAGTTATTATAATATCAGGCGATAATTCATCTAATAGCGTAAGCGCTTCTTTGCCGTTACTCGCCTCTCCAACTACTGTATAGCCTTCATAATCTAAAATGAAATCTCTTATTCCTATTCTTATTAATGGGTGCTTATCTACTAGTAAAATTTTTTGCATATCTATCATCTATATTAAAATTGTTAATGCTGCTATCAATCTTGCGTTATGCTAACTGTTGGGTGGTTATACATTTAATGTTCGAATAAAGTTCTGTTTAGATTTCCATAATTCGAAAAGATGTGAAAGAATTCCATTACAAGTAAGTACATCGTGTAATCATTCTGCGTAATATTTGGTACGGCATCACACCAATTAATACTGATTCACAGTACATTTATCTTTTTTTCAAAATTTTCAACCCAAACTTTAACGCTACTTGAGGGTGTAAGAAATGAGCGATATTTTTTACAAAAAAATATTATTGGCCAAAAAAAGTGTGACATAAACCCCTCTTTTATAAACATCTGCATGCTTAAAAGGTTGATTAAAACTTAAATTCAAGTAATAAATGTAACTTTTAGATTTGCTGCGTTAGGTATAAATTATCGAAACAGCAAGAGAACCATTTCTCTTGCTGTTTCGATGGAATATTAACCATACTGCTGTAGATGGAAAAACAAGAAGTTGCATGGCACATATTACCTTTAATCAACGATATACAATCTCTTGTATGCTCAAGGAAGGCTACAAGCAAGTTCAGATAGCCAAAGCTATAGAAAAAAACAAGTCAGTTGTAAGCAGAGAATTGAAACGAAATTCTGATGCAAGAAATAACAATTACAAGCAAGAATTAGCAACACAGAAGTATGCAAAACGTCAAAAATAAAAGCACAAGCATAAAGGATTCACCGCTCT
>JABSPQ010000444.1 GCA_013214205.1 Flavobacteriales bacterium | reverse complement strand
TGGTTTGGTGAAAGGAGTAGAAGTTGAAGCAGATAAGTATTATCTAATCTTTTTTGCGGTATCTAATGCAACATACTCAGGTAATCAATATCGTGTAACAAGGGTTGTTGGCACAGAACCTACTGGAAGTGGATATGAGTTGGAAAAAACCTACTACCTTCACTATAGCTCGCCCCATCAACGAAGTATAGCTCCATACTTAGACATTGAATTAACTTTTAGCGCAGATAACCAATGGACAGGAGATACCGACACCGATTGGGCAGGTGTTGATAACTGGAGTAGAGATATTGTTCCTTCAGACTTTGCATCGGTTACTATCGCTGCATCAGATAATGACCCAACTATTTCTACCACAATATCTATAGGCGAATTAGAAGTTCAGTCAGGGGCTTCTTTAGATGTAACTGGTGAGGTATCCGTAACAGGTGATTTAACCAATTCTGGAGAAATTGCAGGTGATGTAGTACTCAATGGTTCTAGTGCCCAATCAGTAAATCTAGGTACAATAGAAGAGGTTGAGGTTGATAACTCGAGTGGTGTTACATTAACGGGAGACGCATCTATATCTAGAGTAATAACATTAACAGATGGTGATATTGAAATAGGTGGATATGCTCTTGAACTCTTGTCTGATGAGGACTATACAGGATTAATCGTAGATGATGGAGGCACAATTACAGGAGACGTTACTGTAAACAGACATGTTCCTGCAGGGTTTGGTCAGCACTTCATAAGCTTGCCGACATCAGATGGAGATGTTGATCAATTAGAAGATAATTTTAACACTTACCTGAGTGCGCCTAGCCCTAGGTTACATGAGTACGACGAAGTATCTTCCACATGGATTGTTCCTAGTTCTCTTGCGGATCTAATGCCAACCGGACAGGGTTTTGCAGCAACTTTTGGCACAGTAGGTTCTGCTATCACTATAGATGTAACAGGAACTGCTAATACAGGCAATATACCCGTCTCTCTAACACATTCTTCAACAGGTTGGAATTTGATTGGCAACCCTTATCCATCACCTATAGATTGGGATAGAGTTAGTAAGCCTGATAGCATGTCTGAAGCCTTTTATGTTTGGGATTACGCAGGGGGAAGAGATGGTCATTACATGAGCTATATTGATGGTGTAGGCACCAATGACGGTACTAACTTAATTCCTTGCATGCAGGGCTTCTTTGTTTATACAGGAGATAATACAACGTTAACCTTCGAAAATGATGATAGGGAAAGCGATCCAGACAATACTCTAGTACCCTTTAAGTCTAAATCAAATAATCCACTCATAAGGTTGTCATTAGAAGGAGAGGGGTATCAGTCAGAAACAGTGGTTAGATTTAAAGAAGCAGCAACAGCCAACTACGATGCAAAGTATGATGCCATTTTATTGGAGAGTGGAATTCCTGCATCTATTGATTTTGGCACCGTTTCGTCAGACTCAAGAAAACTGGTTATTAACACACTAGCGTACGAGGATCAATATGAGCAAATTCCAATTTATTCTAGAATAGGAACCAAGGGTGATTACACCATTGACATGACAGAAACTTCAGGAGCGTTAGAAACCCCTATTCTACTAAAAGATTTGGTGTTGGATAGCATACATGTGTTAAATGATGTTTCGTACGCTTTCTCAGCCACAGCCAACAACAGTAATAATCGATTCGTATTAATCCCCCGAACAACTGTAGAAATAGAAGAAAATGAAACAGCAGGGAGAAGTGTTACTGCTTTTAAAAACGGCAATCAGGTATACATTAATTTGGGTTCGGAATTAAAAGAAAATACAGCCATTGATATTTACTCTATCTCTGGACAAAGAATATATCAAGACATGATTTCGAAAGGAACTACCTACTACAATTTTGATATAGGATTAAGGTTAACCAATACCGTACTAATTATTAAAATTGGAGGAATAAATGATGCTATAAAAATTTATTAAATGAAGCAAAACAGAACTTATGAAACACGATTATAAAAACTATGTAAGAAATACTATTGTTGTAAGCGCACTATTGTTAACCAGTAGCTTGGAAGCTTTTGCTCAAGGACCACCTAGCCCACCAGGGGTTCCGCTTGATGCTGGAATTATTGTCTTAATTATAGGTTGCGTGTTGTATGGATTGAAAAAAATATATCAAAAGAAATAGTCAGGGTGCTGTGCATTAACTCATCCAATTTATTGATGTCTTACCAATCCCGTCCTAAATAGTCGCTCCTTAAGATTAGAGTAACAGATTGTTTGTCAGTAAATAATGTTGATAAACTAGCTTTTTTCAATGTCCGTAATTGCAGGCAAGCCACTATCTTGGTAGGAAAACCTCGCAATATATGATAGGAAAGTCAACTTATCAAGATCAACAAAATTTATTTCACCCCCTCCTTAACCCGCATTATTCATGACTTAATAAATGAAGGCCTAAAAAATGAGTTTATCAATTTGGGTGTCACAATTTCATTTATTCAAGACTGAAAATATTTAGGATAGTTTTTTTCACCGATTTTAGTGATGTAATCAAGTCATTTAGATAAAACAAAGGGGGATATTTACCAAGAAGACATAATTATCCCAAGGTTGTTGACTTTAGCAAATCAAC
>JABSPQ010000443.1 GCA_013214205.1 Flavobacteriales bacterium | reverse complement strand
TTAGCTCTAAAGAGTTTTATTTTGGCGTTAAAAGATTCTGCATTTGCATTTGTATTCCTGTTGTTAAAGAAATTTAGAATATTTTCTTTATTGTAATTGATTGAATTTGCCGCTGTATAAAACTGTTCAATTTCGACTTCCAGTGTCTTCTCAATCCATTTATTCAATTGCTCTTCAGCGTGATATTTACAGTGGTTTTCGTAAATATTTCTAAGTTGCATACAATGGTTGTATGCCTTTTTTAATTGAGGAAATTTTTGGAATAAAATTTCGGCTCTTCTGAGTTGGTTGTTAGTCCATTTACTTTCTTTTTTAGCTAGAATATATCTACTTCTAGCTAATAATTGTTTGAGCGTATCTCTATTTTCAAATTCTGTAGGTTTAAACTTTTGTCCTTTTTTTCTTGCCTTTTTTATAGCTTTATTTTCTTTAGCTATGGCATCCCATCTTAGTTCTACTCTCAAATGTTGAACTGCATCTAAAACCAATTTTACTACATGAAACCTGTCAACAACTATCTGAGCATTGGGGAAGCACGTTATAACTGCCGCTTCCATATTTCGAGCCATATCAAGAGTAACCTCTTTTGCTTTTAAACGGCTTTCTAACGGTATTTTAGCAATAACACTACTTTATGTCTTTCGCTTTTGTTCCTTTGATACTGTAGAAAGAAATCGAAAGAACCAAAATGTAGAGACGATGGAGGCTTTGCACATTATGGCCAATGGACTATTGTAAAGGATACTTTAAAACTCACTTACAATGCCCAAAGCGCGAAACCGCTTAAAGAAAAATACTTGATTATAGAAGGCAAGCTTTATGGCA
Organism: Flavobacteriales bacterium; assembly: GCA_013214205.1. Taxonomy (GTDB): domain Bacteria; phylum Bacteroidota; class Bacteroidia; order DT-38; family DT-38; genus DT-38. The sequence goes on along the minus strand of JABSPQ010000443.1, from coordinate 2,340 downwards.
TCAACATCCATAATAGAGTTTTTGGCACTCCTGTGTTTAAAGAAAAAATGAACAAGATTCCTGATTTGGAAGAAGACAAGGAAGAGGATTTTCCTAAATCGAGCTTTTAAGAATAAGTTTCAAATGTGAAGTGTAAAGTCCTCCGGGATATTCTTATTTAAAACTTAACATTTTACACTTAACACTTCGTTTAAGCAATTCATTTACAGGTTATTCGTTAAAAGTAAAGTCTAGCCAATAACAGAAACTAAAATCATCTTAATATGAAATCATCTGTCATTAAGGCCTTTCTCTATATTTCATTAACAATAGCGGCATCAGCATCAATCATGTCGTTAACCAATCAGCCCAACAACCATAAAGAGGTTAAACCATCAACGGGAAATTCCAACCTCGTAGAGCTTACAACCAAGCTTCCATCCATCATGGTTAAAGGGAAACTAAAATTAATTCCAATACAGTTAAGCGAGTTAAAAGTAAGTACTATAATAGTGGGCACGGTTGCCATTACTACAATGGACATGCTATTTTACAACGATTCTACCAGAGTGCTTTCGGGCGATTTGTATTTTCCTTTAAACGAAGGACAAACTGTTTCGAGGTTCGCATTAGATGTAAATGGAGTTTTAAGAGAAGGTGTGGTGGTAGAAAAAGCGAAGGCAAGGGTTGCTTACGAAAGAATGATAAGGCGCGGAGTAGACCCTGGATTAGTTGAGTTAACGAAAGGGAATAATTTCAAAACCAGAATTTATCCCATTCCAGCTAAAGGATTTAAAAGGGTGGTGGTGAGCTACAAGCAAGAACTGATTAACAACAGCGAAGAAATCTATTATCAACTACCACTTTACTTTAACGAAAAGATAAAAAAATCTCGTTAGAAATAGAAGTACAAAGCAATGATTTTCCAAAGGTTGAAAAAGGCACATTGGGTAATTTTCAGTTTAAAAATTGGAACAATGTTTATAAAGCAGTTTTTAATCAATCAGATTTTATTGCTCAGCAAGAATTGGTGATTAAAATCCCACAAGCCAACAATGGTATATCGGCCATGACAGAAAAGGCTTCCAACGGCAATCATTATTTCTATATCAATGTTAATCCTAAAATATATCATAAAGAAAATCAGAAGCCTGCATCGATTTGTATAGTTTGGGACGAATCTAATTCGGCTGTTAACAGAGATTTGGCAAAAGAAATAGAAGTACTTCAAACCTATTTACAAAGTGTTGGAGAGGTTAAACTAAGACTCTTAACATTTGCGAACGAAGTAATTTCAAATGAACCATGCACCAGCTGGGAGGATTTAAAGACGAAGTTAAATCGAATTAAATACGATGGTGCCACGCAGCTTGGTGTTGTTCCGTTTGATAAAATAGAAGAAGAACAAATCATATTATTTTCAGACGCCATCCACACTTTTGGCAACGACGAACTCGCTTTATCTGGCAACCCAATTCACGTTATAAACAGTGCTGCCGGAGCCGACTATTCGGTACAAACCTATATGGCAAATGCTACAGGCGGGCAAACAATTAATTTAATAAATACTGCGAATTATCAGGTAGTTGATCAACTTCATCAAGTGGCATACCAGTTTGTTTCGAGCGAAACAATCAGTGGAGAAATAATAGAAGTTTTTCCAAAAATCTCTCAAAAAACCACTGGTAATTTTTATTTCGCTGGAATGCTGAAATATGATGAAGGGACGATAAAACTGAATTTTGGATTTGGGAATGAGGTGGTTTGGAGTGAAACGATAGATGTGGATCCTGCAGTTTCTTATGACGGGAAAGGGATAGCAAGCAGAATTTGGGCAGAGAAAAAACGGATTGATATGAATGTGTTCTACGAGGAGAACAAAGATGAAATTACTGCGCTTGGAAAAGCATTTTCGATTGTTACTGAAAACACAAGTTTAATTGTGTTGGGCAATGTGAGGGATTACATTGAAAACGACATTGTACCGCCAGCAGAGCTATTGGAAGCCTACAATAGTATAATGAATAATAAATCTAGCAATGTATCACGTCAACCAGTAGATAAAATGCCAATGGTTATTGCCAATTGGAAAGCAAGAATAGAGTGGTGGAATAAAGAGTATAAATTTAAGATGCCGAAATCGTATGAATGGAGTGGCACTTCAATGTCTCAAGATAACATTGACAGCGCTGAAGTTATTACAGGAGGCTTGCCGCCTTCGTATAGCGATGCCGCCGGAGGTGTGATTACCGACACCAATGGCAATTCAATAGAAGAAGAAGAAGAAGAAGAAGAAGAAGAAGAAGAAGAAGAAGAAGAAGAAGAAGAAGAAGAAGAAGAAGAAGAAGAAGAAGAAGAAGA
>JABSPQ010000442.1 GCA_013214205.1 Flavobacteriales bacterium | reverse complement strand
GCTGTACCACCTTCTCCGCCCACTGCCGACAAATGAATGTTTGTAGCCGTTAATGCGTCTATCAAAATTGTACCTCCGGCACCACCACCACCGTTGGCTTGCCAGTTTGCTTCGATGTACGCACCTTGTCCATCTGCATAAATTGTATTTCCATTTCCTACTACATCAGCTGCACTAATAACAACAGCAATACCACCTGCATATCCTTGGCCACCAAAATAAGCCGCTCCACCCATGTCTGCATCAACTTGTGCATCTGTCCAACCAGATCCACCACCGCCACCAAGCTTAACCAACGTTGGAGCTGCAGGCGTTCCGTATCCACCAACACCTTGCACCATTTCTTTAGTACAACCATTACAGGCCTTACCCATCCCACATGCATCATTGAAGTTAATGGCCCAGCCACAACCTCCAGCACCACCCATACCGCCATTACCACCGCCGCCGCCGCCGCCATCTACCATAGTACCAGAACCACCACCATTGGCTATCGCTCCCGAACCAATATCGTGCACACTGCATAGCTCGCCAGGATTACCCATCCCATCAATTCCCAAATAATTATATGCCCAGCCACCTGATGATGTACCTTGTAAAATATCAAGAGGCACACCTTCACCTAAATCCGCTTCATCGCAATATGTACTTGCAACACCTTCGCCTTTAAAAGCACCAAATTCAAAATCGTCTACATCCTCAGCTACCCATTGTTGTGCTAAAGAACCGTAAAAATCTCCAAGACCATTGGTAAGTCCACCACGAAATCCTCCACCATAATTATCCGTGTCAGTAATTCCTGTTGGAATCCCTAAATCAGATGTTAATACGAAATCGTTACAAACAGCCATGGCATACACCCCACCTGTAAAGCCATCCCATGGAGGAGGGAATCCACTACCATCTTCTTGATAGTTACCAGAACCATCATCTGCCGCAATAGAAATTAATTGGATATAACCAGCTGCATTAAAATTATTAACTTGGATATCCAACGTAATATCATCACCATTTACAGCAAGTACGGTAGCAAAAGAATACTGACCAGCACCGCCATCATCTGTTACAAGGCCATAATTAGCATCATTATTTTCACTAATAACCGCACCCTTCATTTGCATTATCATGGCTTGTTCGCCAACCACAAAAGCTCCCGAATGGCCAGCTTTTAACGTTACAACCGAACCTGCTACGCCAGTAACTGCTGCATAAGTATTTGCTTGAGCCATAACCGTGCTTGGGCTATACATAAATGGCAGAACAATTGCTAGAACAACAATTGCTTTAATCATTAAACTCGACATTATATTTTTCATATCGTTCGTGTTTTTCGAAAGGTATTTTGTGCTGTTTGATGTAACTAAATTCATCTTGTTTTTACTGTATAGTTATACAGTCGGGAAAAGACTAAAAAGGTTGCCTTAAATATTATACTTTTTTTGCAAATTATTTTTCTGCATACATTATCAATACTTGCCTTATTCTCTGCAATATACAGCTACTTTATCAATTGGTTTTTCATTTACCGCCGAATAATTCTCTAGCCATACCGTAAAAAACAGATCAAAACACCACGCCAATTCGCTTATGTACATTCATTTAGCTTCTAAAAGGTTAAGTTTATCGAGCCTTTTAAGGAGATTAACCTCAATTATTACCGTTTAAATAATGCTACGAACTAATTCATCACAATTCAAAAAATCGACATAATTTAGCGTTCTCTACAAATAATTGAAAGCTGTGAAATATGCTAAAATTATTCTTACTCTCATCTCACTTATAATTACCCAAATGCCGCTACTGGCACAGGAAAGGGTTGCTAGTATCATCAATTCTGCCGAGCAACAAAAAAATCATTTTTTATTAGATTCACTAGATATCAACAGACTAGACAAAGAAGATTTACACCTCTTAGATTCTGCGCTTTACATTTTTCACAAACTGGCAATGCACGACACCACTAGGGTTAATGCATTAGAAATTATAACAGAAAATCTGAAAGATGTTAGTTGGCAACGATATCAAATGTTGTTTCAAGACATGATAGAGTCTGGTTTGGCCGAAAACCTAGATGGCGATCTTAAGCACTGGTATGCAAAACGTTACGCATTATCTTTAAACAACATGGGTGTGCTCTATTTCGAAAAAGGAGACAACCCCAGAGCCTTGTATTATTACAAAAAATCGTTGGCAGCACAAATTTTACTGGGCGATAAAGATGCCATTTCGCAATCTCAACACAACATTGGAATGATTTACGCGAACCAAGCAAACATTCCACTTGCATTAGATTATTACTTAAAAGCTCTTAAGCACGTTGAAAAAATTGACAATAAAGAACGAACTGCATCTTATCTCAATGACATAGGGCTGGCATGCAAAGCACAGGACAACACTACGTTAGCACTAGTTTACTATAACAGAGCGCTAAAAATGCAGGTAGAAATTAAAGACATTGATGGCCAAGCAACTTCACTAAACAATATTGGCGCTTTGTACGATGATATAAAAAAGCACGATTTGGCCTTAAATTATCATTTAAAGTCGCTTGAACTATACAACCAATCTAGGAACAAGCAAGGCATAGCCATCGCACTAAACAATATTGGAGTTAGCTACGATCAAACATCTCAGATAGACAAAGCGATTGCCTACTATCAAAAAGCTTTGATGATTCAAACAGAAATTGGGCATGCAGAAGGAATAGCCTATTCCTATTACAACATTGGCAGGGTTTATAGAGAAAAAGGAAATTTAAAAATTGCCAACGAATACCTAAACAAAGCTTTAAAAGTGGCCAACGGTTTGGGTCAGCCAAGCATTCTAATAAATGTAAACACACAATTGAGCGAATTGGCCAAAGATCAGGGCAAATTTGAAGAAAGCCTGAATTACATGCGCAAGGCCAATGTGATGAAAGACTCATTAAATAGCGCCGAAAACGAAAGAGCTGCCATAAAAAGAAGCATGCGCTACGAATTTGACAAAGCCACTTTAAAAGACAGCTTACAGCATGCAAAAATTGACGAAATAAAAGATTTAGCGATTCATCTACAGCAGGAAGAAATACATCAAGATAAGATTCAGAAGTACTTGATGCTCGGTGTTATATTACTTATGACAGTGGTGATATACATGGCTTATAAGAGCTACAAACAAAAGCAAAAAGATCACGAAATTATTGTTAGACAAAAGGAAGAAGTAGAAAATCAAAAAGGAGAAATAGAACGACAACACCTTGAGATAAAAGACAGTATAAGATATGCCCACCGAATTCAATCGGCTATTTTACCCGCCCGAAAAACGATCAAATCGCACTTCAAAAAAAGCTTTATCTATTACGTTCCAAAAGACATTATTTCGAGCGATTTTTATTGGCTCCAATCAGCATTGAATGATGAAGGTTCTGATGAGCAATCTGACAATACAATACTCTTTGCATCGGCAGATTGCACCGGACAAGGTGTACCAGCTGCTTTAATGAGTGTGGTTTGTCACAACAACCTAAACAGATCGGTTAGAGAATATAAACTCACCGATCCCGGAGAAATACTAGACAAAACGAATATGCTGTTAGAAAAAACATTCCAATCGAAAGACGAAGAAATAAAAGATGGGATGGATTTATCCTTATGCTCTTTCAATAAAACTACAAGAGAATTAAAATATGCAGGTGCCAACAGTTCGCTTTGGCTGTTTAGAAAAGGCATTACCGAATTCGATCAAATAGAAGTTTACAAACCAAATCGACAACCTATTGGCAGCTATAATGATAGTGCCAACTTTACCACACATACCATACAGCTAAATGAAGGCGATAACTTCTACCTTTTCAGCGATGGTTTCCCCGACCAATCTGGCGGTCCCAAAGGCAAAAAGTTTAAATCTAGGGCATTAAAATACCTCCTTCTTTCCATTCAAAATAGAACCATGGAAAACCAACATGGTGCAATTGAAGATGCCTTTAATAACTGGAAAGGCAATTTAGAGCAAGTTGACGACGTTTGCGTTATGGGATTTCAAGCATAAATTTTGCGTGAATCCTATAAGAGTTTTTGGAACTAAATTTCTGATTACTAGTATACACAAGCAGTAAAATGATGCCCACTTAGGGAGATTTCATTAGTGTGGCATATTATGTGTAGACAAAATGAACAACTTTAAAACTAATATCATGTTAGAAAACAAGCTCAATTGGTACTCTGCTGTAGCAGCAAACGTATTTTTATCGTCTAATTTAATGGCAAACCCAATCAATAACAACCTCGATCCAGATTTATCGGAAGCGGGTAAAGTTATTTCGGAAGTTGATTAAATAACCGTTCACTTTTAAATTTATCCCATCCTCTTCTGTGCGGCTAACACTTACGCCCGCGCACATCGAAATCATTCCATTTCGTTTCGCATATTCATCCTGATTATTATTATTAACTCATGTTACGCAGTTATAAATGATAAATTTACATATGGATGTTGAAAACTTATTGCAGATTTATCAGGAGGGCTCAATGGCCAGTTCTTTTCAGGTAACGTGTACAGGGTTATCAGATATTACAGACAATGTAATAAGTCATG
>JABSPQ010000441.1 GCA_013214205.1 Flavobacteriales bacterium | reverse complement strand
ATTATAGCTCGATTAGGTGGATGGAAAGGATATAAATCGGAAAGGCCGCCTGGTATTACCACACTTTGGATTGGATTAATGAGATTCTATGATATATTCGAAGGTTGGAAGATGTATAAAGATGTGTACACACGGTAGCTTGAAGGAGGGGAGCCGCTTAGGATTTCGTTTAAGTTAAGCTGCTACCTTCTTAGCCTTAAAATAATGGAAAAGCAAAGCACCAAATGCGATGAGTGCACCAAGGCTTTCACGAGATTCTTCTATATAAGTTTTATCAGCCTTCATTTGTAAAGTAAGATCTCCAATCTCGTGTTCAGAAAACAATTCCTGCAATCCGGGCACGTAATAGATACTTACCACAATACAAATAGCCCCGCCAGCAATAATAGCCATCTTATTGTATTTGCCAACAACAGCAAAGCCCGATACTGCAGCGACAAATCCATACAAGGCAATCCATCCAAACGGATCAACATCGTTGAATTGCACGGCGGCAAAAAGGATGAAAAGGATACAGAGAATAATGTTGGTGATCTTCATGCTATCAGTTTCGGTTAGAAAAATTTATTGTTTCCATTCAATCACAGGAGAGCGGTAATAATTAATATTCATTCGTTTTAAATATGGCGTTTGATTTGCCAATCGAATTCTGTAATCCTCCCAATCTCTATTTTCTCGAATAGTCCAACCAAGTTCTGCAAAACCAATTATTCTAGGGAAAGCTAAATATTCTAATTCCGAAATCGTGTTAATTGTTTCCGACCAAAGCGGTCCTTCAATCCCTAAAATATTTTCAATCGGAATGCTTTCGTAAGATTCTGGTGCCCATTTATAGGCAACATCCACTGGAACGTGACCAACCCAATCCAATCCAAATTCCGAATCCTCGTCGTACTTCATATCCAAGTAAGCCTTTTTAGCTGGCGACAAAATGACTTTCATTCCTTTGTCTACAGCCGTAAGCGTATTTTTTTTGCTTCTCCAAAACTGAGCAATTGACGTAGAGTCCATTCCTGCGTTGGCAATCTCTTCCCAGCCAATCATTCGCTTGCCATGTTTTTGTACAATTTTTTCCACTCGATTAATAAAAGGAATGAAATCCTCTTTATCTGTTACATGGCTTTCGTCGCCCCCAATATGGAAGTAAGGCCCAGGAGAGAGTGCAGATACTTCTCGAATCACGTCATCGATAAAAGTATAAACAGTGTCTTTGTGAGTATCCAGCGTGCTAAAACCAACTCGCATAGCCGTATAAACTTTGGCTATTTTACCGTTTCCATTTAAAATAGGGTAGGCTACAGAAGCAGCATTGGTATGTCCGGGCATGTCTATTTCTGGAATAATAGTAATGTAATTGGCCGTTGCGTGTCTAACAATTTCAGAATAATCTAATTGGGTATAATATCCGCCAGGTCCACCACCTACTTCGCTAGCGCCACCAATCTCGGTAAGTTTAGGCCACGATTTAATTTCTATCCTCCAACCTTGATCGTCGGTCAAATGTAAATGCAATGTGTTCAACTTGTAGTAAGCCAAATTGTCGATGTACGTTTTAACGTCTTCAACCTTAAAGAAATGCCGGGCTACATCTAGCATAGTACCTCTATATTCAAACTGTGGGGCATCGTTAATAATTCCAGTTGGAATCATCCAGATCTCGTTTGCCGCTAACGTATCGCAACCAACTTCAGGAATAAGTTGTCTGATGGTTTGAATGCCTCTAAAAGCTCCTTCCGCAGTATGCGAGTTAAGAACTAACGAATCTGGAGAAATAATAAGTTGATAAGCTTCGGGGCCTTCCAAATCAAAACTATCGGATAGATTGATGTAGATGGCAGATTCCATATTTAGAATCTCAGCTACATTTACAGGAACAATTAAGTTTGTTTTTGCCTTTATTTTTTCTGCTAAAAATTTGCCTACTTCTTCGTAGCCTTTGGCAGATGAGGTGTAAATTACTGTGAAAGTATCCAATGCGAACCCGCCAGAATCTGCTGTAACCTCTAGCGGTTTGGGAATTAGATATTCTTCCGCTAAATCTGTTTCGGGGAAATTAATAACACGTTTCTTCTTTTGTTCTGCGCACGAATTAAGACTTACTGTAAATAATACGGCTGATAGGAATGGTATTGTGAATTTCTTCATAAAAGTTTCGAATGCTAGTTTGTGTTGCTATAAAGGTAAATTTTCTTTGACGAGTGAACGGAATTCTTTTTAAAGATGAATTATTAAATAAACCTTTCATCACCGATTAATTCCATTATTCCCTGAAACAGAACAGGAAACGTTTTTATTTTGGGTGAAAAATACACGTTTATAACTATAACAGGCTGATAGGTAATTATTGCTGAATACTATTACGTAGGTATAGGGAAGGCAGGCAGGCACTAGTTAACTAGCTGGGTAGCAGTAAAAAAGAATTGAAAAAGGCTTTTTTTATTTGAAAAAAGGGTGGTTTATTTGTCCGTTATCCTCGAGGTGTCCTAAATTCAAGTAATAAATGCAACTTCTGGTTTTTCCATCTACAGCAGTATGGTTAATATTCCATAGAAACAGCAAGAGAAATGGTTCTCTTCAAGTTTCGATAATTTATACCTAACGCAGCAAATCTAAAAGTTACATTTATTACTTGAATTTAAGGGGGATAGACCAGTAGTCTTGTTTGTAATGATGATCGACGACCAACTTACCATCTTTAATTACTAAAAAATGATCTGTTGTTCCATATTTCCCCCATTTAATATCCTTATGAATTTGATCTAAAATTTGAGGATCAATTCCCCACCGATTTTGGACTAGCTTTTCCCAATAGCTAGTTTGTTCTTTGGGTTTATTGCTTTCTTGGCCTGAACCACTAGTTTCACAAAAAAGGGATATAAGTATGATCCAAGTAATAAGTACATGGTGACGTTTAGGGTTCATTTGGTTTGACTTTTAGAGGAAACTTGTAACGCAATTTACTGCTTTCCTCCTTTGACGCTGTCGTTGTTGTCCTCAATTTCTAAGAAGTCATCGCCAGTGCTGATAACCTTGAAGGTTGTACGTCTGTTGGCAGCGTGTTCTTCGTCGGAGCAATGGGATTTAACTTTGCCTTCGCATGCGCATCCGTTTAAAAGGTTTGATTCGCCGTAGCCTTTTCCATAAATTCTTTCGGGGAATTTAATTTTGTTTTTAATGTAAGTGGCAGAGGATTTAGCTCTTCTATCAGATAGCTTTTTGTTGTAGGCTTCGCTACCTCTACAATCTGTATGAGAACCCAATTCAACTGTCATGTTTTCGTATTCTTGAAGGATCTTTACAATCTTATCTAGTTCAATTGCTGCATCTGCTCTAATGTTATATTTGTCTACATCAAATCGAATGTCGTTAATTTTAACGAGGTCGTTCAAGTTTTTAACTTCTTTGTCCATGCCTAAATCAAGCAAGGCATTTAAGTTAACAACACCGTTTTTATCGAACATGGTATTAAGCGTTACCGACTTGGTGAAGTAGCCTTCTTTATCCAAAACCAAATTGTACAATCCTTTATCGGTAATCTTTTTGTCGTCAACAATTTTTCTGTACTCGCCAGAAGCAGGGGTGAGGTAGTCGGAAACTTTTCCGGTTAACTTATCTGTTAAAATTACTTTAACGCCTGCAAGAGGCTTCTTGGTTTTGTTGTCCTGAATAAGTGCATAGAGCGAAAGGCCAATGTCTTTTTCCAAAAGTATATCACAAATTACTTCAGACTCTTCCGTTTTTGTATCGGTGGCCTTAGGTTGATTGATGTATCCTTTTTTCTCGCCAAGTAAAAAGAATTCTTTGTCTCTTTCAACGTTAAATTGGTAGGCAGCATTATCTTCTGTAGTTAATGTATCAAGTGTTTCGCCATCTTTATCGGTTAGCGTAACCAACACAATTCCCAAAATATTCCCGTCTTGATCTTTGGCCACACCTTTCAAAACAATCTTGTCGTTTCCAAACGGACGGAGTAGTTCAAACCCATAAATGTCGTCGTCGCCTTTGCCGCCTTCTCTGTTGGAAGAGAAGTAGCCTGTTTCCATCTTTTCGTCGATTATTAAAGCGAAATCATCCTTGTTGGAGTTAAGGGGCATACCCAAGTTTTTAGGCTCTGTAAAGGTTTTATCTGGCTTGAGGTTCGAAAAGAAAACATCCATTCCCCCTAAACCTAAATGGCCAGTACTTGCAAAAAATAACACACTGTTTTCTTCGTGAAAGAATGGAAACATTTCGTCGTCTTCCGTATTTATAACTGGCCCAAGGTTCTCGGCTTTTTCCCAGCCGTTGTTGGTTTTAACCGATTTGTAAATGTCAACGCCACCATGTCCGCCCGGCATATCACTGGCGTAGTACATTACTTTGCCATCTTTGGAAAGGCACGGATGCCCAATGGAATGCTCTGCATGGTTGTGCACAAAACTTTCTTCGTCTATCCAATTTCCTTTAGCGTCTTTGGTGGCAAAAAAGATTTTTAGATTCACGCTACCGTCTTCACTTTTACCTTTGTAGTTGTTTCGGGTAAAGGCAATAAAATCTCCTTTCTTATTGAATGAAGCAGGGCCTTCGTGCATTCTCTTATTCAAATCGCCTTTAAAATGTTGAATGTTTTCTACTTGCAAACCTTTTACGTCTCCAACATATAGATCTAAAAATGGCAGGCCATTCCAATTGTATAAGTTAGAAGATAGTTTTTCATCGACTCTGGTACTGGCAATTACCAATTGCTTGTTGTAATAAGCTGTACCAAAATCTTGATGTTCAGTGTTGGCATTTAAGTGAATGAGTTTATACATGCCTTGATCTTCGAGCAGGCCCTGAAAACCAGAAAGGTTGTTTACAAAACTTAAGACTCTTAAATCGTTTGGGGCTAATTCTTTGAATTTATCCATCCATTTATGGCTTAATTCATAGGCTCCATTTAACCTTAAAACAGAAGCGTAATTAAAGAGGTCTTCGATGTTTGTACTTTTCCCTTTAACAAATCGAGCATACGAAAGGCTACTGTTTTGGTGCTTTCTGATTTTTCTATAACTCTCGGCAAGGTTTCTATAGCCCGATTCGGTAAGCTTTTTGGCCGACGAATATTTTTTAATTGCTTTCTGAAAAGAATATTTACGATAGTGTCTGTCTCCTTTTCTTTCCAATTTTACTTTCAGGGTATCCTTGTTAAACTCGGGATAGTTGACATGCTTTTCCTCCCTTTTTTCAGCTTCTACCTCTTGCGCATATACGCCCATGTTTAGGAGTGTGATGATCGCAATCAAAATAAATTTGGAGAAGAATTTATGCAACATTTTTACTGTTCTGTTTAGAAGAATCTTGGTGAGATAATTTGACCTTGTGACTTTTTAACGATGTCGTATCTAATCATTATTTCATGCGTTCCGTGGTTGTCTCTAACTGTTCTATTAATAAACGACCAATCGAACGAGTAACCAATTCGCAGGTTTTTCTGGAAATTGTATCCCACCAACACACCAGTTGCTGCTTGCGTTCTGTACATCATTCCAAATTCTATTTGATTGTTGTAAATGATTAGCGCGGTAATGTCTAATTCGATTGGAGCGCCTTCGGTAACCTTAAGCAAGGTAGTAGGCTTTAGTATAAGCCCGTCGGATGATCCTAATTTAATGGCTGCACCAGCAATTAAAAAATAATGCCTTTGTTCCTTTCCGCTCAATTCGCCCACATTACTTTTGAAATCGTTCTCAATTAACTTGGGGGCCGATACTCCTACATACCATGATGGCGTGTAATAATAAGCTCCAAAACCAAAGTTGGGAAGTAAATCGCTTTTGAGGTTGTTTTGAAAAGATGGATCGTTTCCTTCGTCTAATTCGAGGGTGGATAAATTTCCTTGAATTACATTAAAACCTGCTTTAAGTCCAAGGGCTAGTTTGCCTGTTTGGCTCAATTTGAGTTTGTAGGCATAATCTCCATAGAAACTAGAAATATTGATTGGGCCAATAATATCGTTTACCACAGTTAGACCTACACCCATGTTTTCGGTATAAATTGGTGAATGAGCCGAGAAGGTTTGGGTGATTGGTGCGCCATCAAAACCAACCCACTGACTTCTGTGTAGTGCTGTAAATGACAGTGCATCTCTGCTACCAGCATACCCAGGATTAACGGCAATTGTGTTGAAGGAATAATGCGTAAACATAGCATCTAATTGGGCAGTTGCTTGCTGACATGCAAAAGCAATTATTGCCAATATGATGATGATATGTTTCCTCTTTCCGCTCATTTATATTATCTAGTTAAGTAGATAAATCCTTTTCTTACATCTTCATTTCCATCGTCGTCGAGAGTACCTGTGTGCAATAAATAGAAGTAAGTTCCGGCAGGTAAATCGTCGCCACCAATGTAAAGTCCCATTTTGTTTTTACCATTCCACTCGTTGAGGTAACCGCTCTTTTCATAAACTTTGTTGCCCCATCTGTTCATAATAATGAAGTTGTTGTTGGGGTAGTTTTCAATTCCTTTGATTACATAAGTGTCATTAATTCCGTCGTCGTTTGGTGAGAATCCTTCTGGCAGAGAAAGACCACAAGCGGTTTCTACAGCTGGTTCGGTAATACTCGATTCAACATAATCGCATGGATCAAGAGGATCGGTTCGGTCGGTTACTTCTGTTCCGTTAATTACTCCGTCCTCATCACAATCTACTTCGTTCCAAAGTTCTCCTTTATCAACAGTAGCATCTTCCTCGTTGTAATCACATGAATTAAAAGGGTCGGTATTGTTATCAAGTTCGGTTCCATTCAACACGCCATCTTCATCACAATCCATTGCGTTCCATGTTGCTCCTGGAGTAACAGTTATATAATCAACATCGCCATCACAAGGATCTGTTGTGCTTGTTCCAGCAATAATCTCATCTTCATTTGTAATTCCGTCGCCATCGCAATCGGCGTCGTTCCAATCTCCACCTTGCGGATCAGTTACGTTGTCGTTATCGTAATCGCATGAATTTTCAGGGTCGGTTCCATTAATAACTTCCTGTTCGTTGGTAACACCATCGCCGTCACAATCTGCTGAATTCCAATCACCACCTTGTGGATATGTTACATTGCCGCTATCGTAATCGCACGGACTTTCAGGATCGGTTCCATTAATAATTTCTTGCTCATTGGTAACTCCATCGCCGTCACAATCGGCATTGTTCCAATCTCCACCTTGAACTATCGAACCACTTGCATCAACATATTCACAAGGCACAT
>JABSPQ010000440.1 GCA_013214205.1 Flavobacteriales bacterium | reverse complement strand
TGGAAAGTAGAAGAGTATCATAAGTCGATCAAATCCAATACGTGCTTTGCAAAATCACCATCAAGAACCACCACTACACAAAAAAGCCATTTTATCGCTTCTATCGGAGCTTTCAATCGGTTTGAATTGATTAAAATGAGGAAGGGTAAAAATTATTTTTGCCTAAAACGCTACATAAATATTATGGCAATAAAAAAAGCAACAACCGAAGTACAACAGTTATTAACACCCAATTTAGCAAAAATGGCTTAACGATGCGTAACATGAGTTATTACAGAACAAAAATTAACAGATTGGATGAGTTCAAAATTCAATTTTAATTAAAAACATGTCGAACAACACAAAGGTAATGGGCTCGATGCCCGTGTTTATGACAGCTATATCCACCATCTTAGGTGCGATATTGTTTTTAAGGTTTGGATATGCGGTAGGAAACGTTGGGTTTCTTATGACGCTGGGTATTATTTTACTAGGTCATTTAATTACAATCCCAACTGCTTTGGCAGTAGCCGAAATTGCAACCAATCAGAAAGTTGAAGGAGGTGGTGCCTACTACATCATTTCGAGGTCGTTTGGATTAACAGTTGGGGCAGCAATTGGCATTACCTTGTTTCTTTCGCAAGCCATTAGTGTATCCTTTTATGTAATTGCCTTTGCAGAAGCATTTGACCCAGTAATTGATTGGGTTTATAATGAATATGGTCTTGTTGTTCACAAAAAGATGATTAGTCTGCCTATGATGGGCTTACTAACAGTATTGATGCTTACCAAAGGTGCCAATGTAGGCATGAAAACACTGTACTTGGTTGTAACTGTACTTTTTATATCGCTTGCCATGTTCTTTATGGGTAGCAATGGCGACCATGGTGGTGTTTTTAGCTGGACGGAAACGGTTCATGAGCCAGTAGGTTTCTTTGCGGTATTTATTGTCATCTTTCCAGCATTTACAGGTATTGCAGCAGGTTTGGGCCTTTCGGGCGATTTAAAAGATCCTTCGGTTTCCATACCTCGTGGCACGCTTTGGGCTACCGTTGCAGGTATTGTTGTTTATGTGGCCGTTGCATATAAACTGGCTACTTCGGCATCTGTTTACGACTTGGCCAGTAACCAAATGATAATGAGCGAAATTGCTCTTTGGGGGCCTATTATTCCAATTGGTTTAGGTGCGGCAGCATTCTCTTCGGCTTTGGGGTCGATAATTATTGCACCGCGAACGCTCCAAGCATTGGGTACCGACAAAGTATTTTCTCAGATATTTAGTAGGTGGTTGGCCAAAGGGAAAAAATCGAACAACGAACCAATTAATGGCTTGTACATTACTTGTGCAATTGGGTTTTTCTTTATTGCCATTGGCGATATTAACTTTGTAGCAAAGATTATTTCCATGTTCTTTATGGTTACCTACGGTGCCATATGTTTGGTTTCTTTCTTAGAACATTTTGCCGCCGACCCATCTTACCGACCAACATTTAGATCGAGGTGGTATGTTTCTTTATTTGGCTGTGGACTGAGTGTTTGGTTGATGTTTAAAATGGATTGGGCCTATGCTTTATTGGCAATTTCTATTATGGCGGCCATTTACTTTTGGATCCAAATTACTCAGCCAGGCAGGCGAGGGGTTGTTAAATTATTTAGAGGTGTAATCTTTCAATTGAGTAAAGAGATGAGGATCTTCTTGCAGAAAAGAGATGCTTTGGAAGATGAAGAATTGTATTGGCGCCCTTCTGTTATTTGTATTTCCAACCTTTCGTTTAGACGAAACGCTGCATTTGAATTCCTTACAGTTATTTCGCATAAATATGGATTTGGAACGTACATACATCACATCAAAGGTTTTTTAAATGAAGAAACCAGCGCTGAGGCTAAAAACACATTAAATAAGCTTAGAACCATATCGGAAGGAGCCAACAGTAAGGTATTCCTTAACACCATTGTAAGTCCGTCTTATACATCGGCTATTGCACAGGCCATTCAGTTACCAGGTGTAAGTGGCAAGGACAATAATATGATACTTTTCGAATATTCTGATTCGGAGCCAGAAATGCTGAATGTTATCTCTTCTAATTACGATTTGTTAAGCGTTACTAAATTTGATATTTGCATCTTAAGATGTACGGAGAGAAGCTACGGGAGCAAGAAAGATATTCATGTTTGGTCTTCAACCAACGATTATGAGAATTCTAATCTGATGATTTTATTGGCCTACATTATTTTAGGGCATCCAGATTGGAGAAAAGCGCAAATAAAATTATTTAGTATTTACCCAGAAGGGGATAAAGTTGGTGCGGTAGATAGGTTAACAGAAATGATCGACTCGGGCCGACTTCCGATTTCTTTCGCCAACATCGAATTAATCGCTCATCCGTCGGGTGAGTTTAATGAGGCAGCTATAAAGAAAATCATTAACGATAAATCGAGTGTGGCAGATTTAACGGTTATGGGCTTTAGAGGTGAAGTATTTAATGAGGAAGACCCATCTATCTTTAAAGAATACGATTCGTTGGGTAACGTGCTTTTCGTAAATTCAATAAAAGCTAAATCGTTTGTTTAATTTAAGCCGATAGCATATCCTTTAGATCACCTATTTTATCTGCAACAATTGCTCCTTTTTCGTTTCGTTTAAGCGTGCAGCACTCATTAACAGGATCGTGATCGAAAACGATAATCCAATTATTATCTAGAGCTATTTCTAGTAACACCATTTTATCTTCCATGTTTTCCAAAGGCTTAATGTCGTAGCCAGTAGTAAAAGGAGTGCTAATGTGCCCAGCCGATGGAGCAATATCTGATGGAAAAACAAGTGTTTGAGTGCCCATATTTATAATTGGTGCAACCAGTCCTTCGGTGTGTCCGTTGCCAACTATAATCGAAATAGAGGGATGCACGGAATTCTCGTTAGAGATAAAATTAAGTTTCCCCGATTCTGTTATAGGCAATATGTTTTCGTCGAAGAAAGACCCTTTTTCTTTAGGGTTAGGAATTCTAGACCAATTCCATTGCTCTTCGCCAACCCAATAATTTGCATTGGGAAAAGTTAAGCTCAATTCGGTTTTATCTTCGTTATAAACAACTGCACCACCGCAATGATCGAAATGTAGGTGCGATAAAATTACATCTGTTACATCCTCAAACTTAAAGCCCAACTTATCAAACGAAGAAGTTAAGGTATGCTCGGGATCGCGATAGTAATAACTGAAAAACTTCTCGCTTTGTTTATGGCCAAGGCCAGTGTCTATAAGAATCAACTGATCGCTGGTTTCAATTAACAAACACCTAGCAGCCCACAAACACATGTTATTATCGTCTGCAGGGTTAAGCCTATTCCACATCGTTTTCGGGATCATGCCAAACATAGCACCACCATCCAACTTAAAATGTCCTGCTTCTACAATATGTGCCTTCATAAATAATATAATTTCTTGAAACGAACTATCCTCGATTAAAACATTAAACCTCCGTCAATCCTAATACACTGGCCAGAGATATACCTGCCTTTGTCGGACGCTAAAAACGTAACCATGCCAGCAATATCATCAACAGTACCCATTTTTCGAGAAGGCACCAACAACAACATTCTCTCTAAAATATCTTGAGGCACTTTGTCCGTCATTTCTGTTTTAATAAATCCGGGTGCAATGGCATTGGCAGTAATGTTTCGTCTGCCTAATTCCTTATTAAGCGTTTTGGTAAAACCCACTACACCAGCTTTAGAAGTGGCATAATTAACTTGTCCGTAATTGCCACAAACTCCTGATACCGAAGAAATATTGATAATAGAACCGCCATCGGGCATTACTTCCAGTACATTTTTAGTGACATTAAAAAGCCCGTTTACATTCACATTAATCACCTTGTTCCATTCTTCCGAACTCATTTTAGCGATGGTATTGTCGAGCAATATACCAGCATTGTTCACCAAAATATCGATGTGATCGGTATGCGCTTTAATTTCTTCTATCATTTTTACACACGAATCGAAATCCGATATGTCGGCAAAGGCAGTATGCGCTGTTACTCCAAGGGCATTTATTTCCTTGGCTGTTTCCTCGGCGGTAGTAACCTCTATATCATTTAATATTATGTTGGCACCGTTTCGGGCCAAGTCTAAAGCAATTGCTTTTCCAATTCCTCTACCGCTTCCGGTTACCAATGCAGTTTTTCTTTTTAACATTATGAGTGTAATTTATTTGTTCAACATTATTCTCAATCGTTTCTTATCAATTTTCCCAACGCTAGTTTTGGGAATCTCCATAAACTCGTATCTATCTGGCAAAGCATATTTACTCAACTTTCCGTCTTCTACGAATTTTAACATAAACGTTTTCAATTCTTGCTCATTTATTTGCTCCTTATCCGGATTTAAACCAATTGCTGCAACGGGTCTTTCGCCCCATTTATCGTGGTGTACCCCAACGGCGGCAGATTCTAAAACACTTTCATGTTGGCTCAAGCATTGCTCTATCTCAAGTGAGCTAATCCATTCTCCGCCAGTTTTTATGATGTCCTTTATCCTATCTGTAATTTGAAGGTAACCTTCTTCATCTATATAACCAATATCGCCACTGTGCAACCAGCCATTCTTCCATAACTCCTTGGTTCTTTCTGTATCCTCGTAATAAGCATGCGTCATCCAAGGAGCTTGCATAACCACCTCTCCAACAGATTTACCATCGTGTGGTAAAAAGTTGCCTTCGGGATCCAAAACTTCTACACGGGCCATGGCAACAGGTCGGCCTGTTTTTAAAATAATACTCATTTGAGCTTTATCGTCCCAATCTGTCATGTGTTGCTTGGGCTGAGCCAAAACCATTACAGGGCCAGTTTCCGACATGCCATAACTGCTATGCAAAGTAATTCCTCTGCTCTGGGCTTCTTTTGCCAATCCTTCTGATAATTGAGCGCCACCCATTATTATTTTCCAATTCGATAAATCTACTTTTTTAGAATATGGATGCTCCAGTATCATTTGCAGAATAGTGGGTACGCAATGAGAAACCGTTACGCCTTCTTTCTCAATTAACTTCAAAATTGTTTCAGGGTCGTATTTTCCTGGATACACTTGCTTAGCACCTAGAAAAGTAGCGATGTACGGAAAGCCCCATGCATGCACATGAAACATGGCTGTAAGCGGCATGTAAGTGTCGGAGCTATCGAATGTAATAATGGATTTAAAAGCCGAAAGCGACAACGAAATGCTCATGGTGTGCATTACCAATTGCCTATGCGAAAAGTAAACCCCTTTCGGATTACCTGTTGTACCAGAGGTGTAGAAGGTAGTAGCCTTTTTGTTTTCGTCGAAATCTTTAAAGTAGAATTGATCTGATGCTTCGCTTAATAGAACCTCCATGTTTTTAGTAACATTCAAAGGAGTTTCAATCTCGCCGTTTTCACAAATTGGAATTATGGTTTTAACATGATCTAAATCTGAAATTAGCGCTTCTACCAACGAAAAGAAGTCGGCATGTACAATTATGGTACTGGCTTTGGTGTGGTTAATCATGTATTTAATCTGTTCGGGAGAAAGTCGCCAGTTGATGGTTTGTAAAACAGCGCCCATCATTGGAATTGCGAAAAAGCAAGATAAAAACCGAGGACTGTCATAATCTATTACCGCCACGGTATCGCTGTCGGTAACACCCAAACTCGACAATGTATTGGCCAATTGATTGACTCTTTTGGCAAGCTGAGGATAACCGTACCTGCTGTTATCGCAGTGTACTATTTCGGCCCTCGACAAATTTCTTATCGCGGTATCGAATAGTTTATTGATTATCAAGGGGTAATTATAGCTTTCGCCTATTTCCAACCCACTGTTCATCTTGCTATTTTCCTTGTTTTTATTTGTGACAAAGTAAAATACTTATTCATTCAAAATTGTGATTATTAGCATAATTTTATTCCATGATAAAAATGACGAATAAACAGATTAAGGGAGCCAACGAAAAGCCGATTCTTTATGATGTTTTTCTAGAGGAAGATGGCGCTGCTAAACCAATTGTGTTTTTTTCGCATGGGTTTAAGGGTTTTAAAGATTGGGGACATTTTAATTACGTGGCCGAACAGTTTGTTAAGGCTGGTTTTGTGTTTGTTAAATTTAATTTTTCTCATAACGGCACAACAGTTAAAAATCCCAATGAGTTTAATGACATAGAGGCGTTTGGCAACAACAATTTGTTGATGGAACTAGATGAACTTGGCTTGGTGATGGATCACTTGTTGAGTTCTAATTTTGAATATGCCAAAGAAATAGATGTTTCTCAAGTTGGCTTAATTGGCCACAGTAGAGGCGGGGGCATTAGTATTTTAAGGGCTGGTGAAGACGAACGTGTTGGCAAATTGGTATGTTGGGCTTCGGTAAGCGATTTTGATTATCGTGTGCCAAAGGAGGCTGGCGACAAATGGAAGAAGGAGGGTGTGGTGCTTGTTCCTAATGCTAGAACGAATATCGACATGCCTATTTACTATCAGTTTTATAAGAGTTATTGGGATAACCGAGATCGATTGCATATTCCTAATGCCATTAAGCAGATTAAGAAACCTGTTTTATTAATTCAGGGAACCGAAGATGAAGCCGTATCATTATTAGAAGCCAATAACATGAAAGCATGGAACGATGAGATAGAGTTGAGTGTTTTGGAAGGAGCGGGGCATACTTTCGGAATCCGTCATCCATTTGAAATTGAGGACTATGACGATTATGCTAAAAGGGTGGTAAATAAATCCATTTCGTTTTTAAATTCCACTAAATGAGATCTTAAAGCAGATAAAAATGTATGGTATGGCTTTTGTTTACTTTCAAATCATTCAATTTTGAATTAACTTTGCAGGTATCAACACAAATTAATTATGATAGCATCGTTTGACGAAGAAGTAGAAGAGTTGTTGCTTACAGGAGAAACTCTTGTAGATGAGCGACAGTTGGTTTTGTATAATGACGACGTAAATACGTTCGGTTTTGTGATTGATTCACTTATTGATGTTTGCGGTCACGATATGATACAGGCCGAACAATGTACGCTACTTGTTCATTACAAAGGACGATGCAGTGTTAAATTGGGTGCTTTCGAAGTATTAGAACCTATGTGCACAAGCTTGCTAGAAAGAGGTTTAAGCGCAGAAATAGATTAAACAATGAAATACAGATTAGTTGCAATAGTTCTATTGCTCACCTTATCACAATGCTCTAAAGTTCCGATTACCAATAGAAAGCAGGTTAGCTTACTTCCCGAAAGTGACCTAATTAGCATGAGCATGACTCAGTACAAGGAGTTTTTTACGGAAAACGAACGTATTGATGATGCTGACCATCGTACTGCAATGGTTAAAAGAGTTGGGCAACGCATTGCCGATGCTGTTAAAAGGCACTTGGAAGACATTGGTCTGGAGAAAAGAATTAAGGGTTATAACTGGGAGTTTAACTTGGTAAACGACAACACCGTTAATGCTTGGTGCATGCCAGGTGGTAAAGTGGTGGTGTACTCTGGCATTTTAGATGTGGCCGTAAACGAAGCAGGTTTGGCTGTTGTAATGGGACACGAGATTGCTCATGCAATTGCCCGCCACGGAAACGAAAGAATGAGCCAAGCAATGGTAGTACAGGGTGTAGGAACTGTTTTAGACATAGCCAGTGCTGGGAAAGGGTCGCTAACACGAACCATCTTTAATCAATAATATGGTATAGGTTCCTCGGTTGGGATGTTGGCCTTTTCGAGAAAAAACGAATCGGAAGCCGACAGAATGGGCTTGGTTTTTATGGCCATTGCAGGATACGATCCTCAAGAAGCTGTAGGCTTTTGGCAACGAATGGCCGAGCAAGGTGGCGCTGGTGGAATACCTGATTTTTTAAGAACACACCCATCCGATGAAAAAAGAATCGAGAAAATTGAAGAGTATATGTACGAGGCCATGACATATTACACGCCCAATTAGCTTATGGATATAGCCGATCACAAAGAAGCTTTTAGCAAGCATGTATATGCTTTACAAGAGGAAATTTGTAAGGAGTTAAAAAGAATTGATCCTTCTATTGTAATTACCGAAGACAATTGGAAACGCGAAGATTTTAAAGGGAACGAAGGCGGTGGTGGTAGAACCAGAGCCATTACAGGTAAGTTTATTGAAAACGCAGGTGTTAATTGTTCTACTATTTATGGTGAGTTAGATCCTAAGTTTGCGTCGAGTTTAAACACAGGTTCTACAGAGATTTGGGCTACGGGTATCTCATTAATCATACATCCATATAATCCTAAATGCCCTACGGTGCATGCAAATTTCCGATTGATTCAGTCGGGGGAGAAGTTTTGGTTGGGTGGTGGCGCCGATTTAACACCTTATTATCCTTACGAAAACGACTTTGTTGATTTTCATAACACTTGGGCTAAGGCTTGCGAACCATACGGTGTTTACAACGATTTCAAAAAAACATGCGACGAGTATTTTGTAAATTATCATAGGGATGATGAGATGCGCGGCATTGGTGGCATTTTCTTCGATCATTTTAATTCTGGCGATTTTGATAAGGATGTAGAGATGTCTATTTCTATATCTAAAGCATTTATAGCTTCTTACTTTCCTATTTTAGAACGACGATTAAATGAAGCCTATAATGAAGCCGATGAGGATTTTCAATTGCACAGGCGAGGCCGTTATGTAGAGTTTAATTTACTGCATGATAGAGGGACAATCTTTGGATTAAAAACCAAAGGGCGTACATCTTCAATACTAATCTCGTTACCGGGCAGATGTAAATTTACATACGAATACGCTCCAGTTCCAGGTTCGCCTCACGAAAAAATGATGGCATATTATCGGCCAAAAGATTGGTTGGGTAAGCTTTAGTCTTTTAAGCCTAAAGTCATCGTTGATTCATAATCAACAATTACATTTTGCATTTCGAGCATTGTTATTAAATCTATGTTGCCTGAGTTTACATCGTAAATTATCTTGCTTCCCATCAATTTGTTTTTTCTAATCCAACTTGCATGATCTTGATCTAAATCATCTGCTTTACAAGCTGTAAAATCTGGTTCTAAATCGAAAGGCAGCAGAGACAAAATCCATTCGTCGCCTGCTTTAAAATCGCTTAAGCAAGTCATTATTTCAGGGTATTCATTTTCTAAACCAGCAATTAAAGAGAGATTGGGATTGCTAACAATTACCGAAGCCGTTAATTCGTTTTCAATAATTAAAGCGGCTAGCTCTTTAGCATCTCCGGTTTCATCAAGTTTTAAATCGATGTAAATAATAAAATCGTCGCCATAATCTTTAAACAATTGCTTCAACATTAAAACCGAACTGCTACTTGGTTTGTTTTTTTTGTGCAATCTAGGTGTCAAAACTTCTGCTGCGCTTAAATCACTCAATTCCTTATTGATGCCCAATAAGCGCTTGCAGTTTGCATCGTTAAAAAGAACGAATTCGCCATCGGCAGTTTTTCTTACATCTACTTCTAATCCTTTAAAACCTTTTATTTTAGCCACCTCTATCGACATCATACTGTTTTCGGGCAAATGTTTGCTGATGCCTTTTTCTGCAAAGTAAATAGGTCTTTTAAATGAACCTTCTATGTGTCCGATTTTTTGATCGCTACCACCATAAAACAAAGAGAAGAGGATGTAGGAGAGAATTGGAAGGCCAATTATGGCTATCTTTTTGTTCGATTTTGAATTGAGCATTAGGACAATAACTTCTATTTTGAAATAATTATTCTTTTTGAAACGATACCAACACTGGTTTGAACTCGAACAATATAAGTGCCTGCCGGATATGATGAGAGGTCTACATTTTCAACTTCATCTTCTCTAAGAATCAAATTTCCTTTTATGTCGAAAACCGAAACAGCAACGATTTTTTGATCTGTATCTATATTTAGTGGTCCGGTAGTTGGATTAGGACTTAACGTAATGGAAGTCCTACTAGGTGTTTTATCATTAACCGACACATTGCTTGCTTTAATTGTAAACACCTCGGTAGCGCTTGTATATTCTCGATACGCATCGTTTACTTGTAAAACCGAAATCCTAAATTTGTCGCCAATGCTATCTGGAATAATCCAATCGTAATAAAAATGAATGGTATCAATCCATTCAATGGTATCTATAAGGGTATAAGTAAGTCCGCTATCGCCCGAAAACGTTAGTTCGAAGCTCTGTGTACCGTGATATACGGTTTCTCTAAAATGAATTATTAATGTATCACCAGCCATAAACGTTTCTCCACCCAAAGGATGTTTCATCGCAACATGCGCACCTACACTCAAATGAGCCATGCCAGCAAAAAGAAATAGCAGTATGTATTTGTTCATGATAGATGCTGTTTTAAGCTTCAAAATACTCCTTAATCGGAGTAAAATAATAATCTTCCCAACCCATTGCTACAGCAGCTTGGTGGGTAGGTAAATCTGTATGCGTTAAGCTAATGGTAGTTTTCCCATCCTGTTCTTCGAAGGTAACAGAAATAAGAGAGTCGGGTTCGCCTTCTTCAAACTCTGTAGACCGCCATGTTTGAACAATTTTTTGATTAGCCACCAATTCTTTGTTTTCGCCACCAATGTAATCGTTGTGCGCAGTATACTTGCCACCTACATCTGAACTTGCGGTAACAACACCACCTGTCATGGCAGAATGTTCTTTACTATCTAACCATGCATTGTAAATGGTTTCTGCCGAAGCTTTAATTGTTGTTTTAACAGTAAATGATAAGCTCATAATCGATCGATTTTCTCTCCGTAAGTGTTTTTATGCTTTGTTTCTCTAGTTGTAAAATACGATCTTTTAAAGGGATAAATAACTGCTTTCTCTTTAATTTTTATGGGGATAGAACTGTACTGGGTACTAGGAAAGATAACGGTTAGTTCATCATCCAGCATTAGCTCTACCGAAAGTTTAAAATCGTGTTCGGTGTCTTTCCATCTAAAAAACAAATTGTCGAATCGACCTCTATCATCCGTAGTGTAATAATACTCGAGAACAGGAATCGAACGGTTGTGTAGATATTGATTGAACAACCAAGTGTAATCTTTACCCGTTTTTTGGTTAACGATATCTATAAAGTTTTGAGTGGTAACCGACGAGTATTTGTAATCGTTGTAAAACGTTTTTATGGCATCAAAAAACGTAGTATCGTTATCAATGCTATTTCTTAAGGTGTGTAGGAGCAAGGCACCTTTAAAATTAACATCCTTTTGCGTGTGGTCTTTATAATTTACATCGAAAGGGCCAACAATGGGAGCTTTGTTGGTAATGAGCTTGCTGTACTTGGTTAAATAATCCAGATACGTTTGGTATCCGCTTACATGTTCTAAGAAAAGCGCCTCGCTATAAGTGGCGAATCCTTCGTGGATCCATGCTTCGGCATGATCGGTTGCGGAAACACTGTTTCCCCACCATTCATGAGCGGTTTCGTGTAGTATAATGTAATCGTACCTGCCCATTAAGGTGTTTTCGAAGGTAGTTCCATAGGCTATGGCAGATTGATGTTCAATACCTTCAAACGGACTTTGAACTAGCTTAAAGCCATCTCGGGGCCAAGGGTAATCGCCAAACTGGTTTTCGAAAAACTCCAGAATCTCGTCTACTTGCCTAAAGTGAACTTCGGCTCTAATTAAATCGTGTGGCAATGCATAAAAGTCTAAATCGAAAGCAACCTTGCCTTTTGTACCACCTCTTTGGTAGGGCGACCAAAAGTGCTGGTAATCGCCAATGTAAAAAGTAACATTGTAGCTATTAATAGGGTAGGTTACTTTCCATGTAAAGGTTTCTTGTAAGTTATCTGCAATTCGGCTTACCATTTTGCCATTGCTAACTACAAAGAGCCCAACGGGTATGGTGTAATGCATAAGCACCGAATCGGGTTCGTCGTACAAATGATCTTTCATAGGCCACCACAAACTGGCGCCGTCTACCTCGCATGATACGCCTACAAAGGGCAAGCCAGCTTGATCTTTACTCCAGATAAAACCTCCCTTATATGGTGGTTTCTTGGCTTCTAGTGGAGTTCCTTCATAGGAAACAGTAAGTATATGTTTTTCGCCTTTTACCAATTGCTCTTTAAATATTATAAAAAACGCATTGTGCTTTCTATAATATTCTAATTCTTGGTTTTTGTAACGTACTTCGTTGATCACCATATTCTGATATAAATCGAGTTGAATGGTGTCGATTGCTTTTAAAGATTCGAAGTGAATGTTTACTTCTCCTATGATAAATTTGGTTTCGAGGTCGAATTCTACGCTTAATTCATAAAAATAAACGTCATTATTTTCTCTATACCTGTTTATTTTACCCCTTAAATAGTCGACTTCGGTAAAAATTGGCAGTATTGAAGCTTTAGTTGGCGTCTTCTTTTGAGGACCAGAACCTACAATTGCGCACGAGCTAAATAGCGTACAGGATAGTATGAAAATAAATAGCTGTTTAATAATCTTAGATTTTAAAGCTGAATATTCTTTTGCAAAGATAGTAGGGAAAAGGACTTGAATGAAATTATGATGAAACTTGTATCCAATTTTTATTGACAATGCCTTATTCCTGAATAGGTTATTCGACTTTTTTTAATTAACATTCAGGATAAATATTTGTTATTCAGATCGGTAAATACAACGCATGTAAGATTATTACCAAATTTTAACAAACCATTCTAGTTAAAATAACGTAATGAAAGCAGATTACATTATTAGAATAATTACATATTGAACAAATAAACTAGATGAGATCAATTTTAATCGCAGACGACCATTCATTTATTGGAGAAGCTATAGAGTCTTTTATAGAGGGAGATGATTATTACGTAGTAGAAAAGGCTGGAGACGGAGAGAGTGCCTTAAAGTTGCTTCGAAAGTTGAAGCCAGATGTTTTAATAACGGATATTGCAATGCCCAAAACTAACGGGCTAGAACTGATTAGACAGGTTAAGGATGAAATGCCTAATTTGAAGATGATGGTTTTTACGATGCATATTTCCGATAACATTGTAATGGAGGCCTTAGAACTTGGCGTATCCGCTTATTTATCGAAGAAAACAGCTCCAAAAGAATTGTTGATTGCCCTAGATAAAATTTTAAAAGGGGAGACTTATTTGAGTAGAGATGTGAGCGATGTGCTGGTTGAAGCACAGGTGAAAAGCATTAGAAAAGAAGATAAGCTAAGCCTAAGTGTACTATCTGCCCGAGAAGTTGAAGTGATTAAACATATTGCTAAAGGCTTAACGAGTGGAGAAATAGGCGCATTACTTTTTATAAGTGCTAGAACTGTAGACACGCATCGAAATAATATCCTTAAGAAATTGAATGTGAAGAACTCTGCTGAGTTGGTAAGCCTGGCTTACAACAATCGTTTGATTGAACTGGAGCTAGACGACCCCATACTTCCTTAACGACTTAGTTAATAGAACAAAAAAAGATCCTAGGGAGTAGCTAGGATCTTTTTTTTGTGGTGTTGTCCCGTCGTGAAATAGCGTTACACAAGTTCAGTAACCCTATGAAAGGCAGTAATTATATAAAGCGTACTCAGAAAGATTATTCGTTATCCTTAAAACTTCAAATAGTTCAAGAAATAGAACGAGGAGAGCTATCAACCCATGGAGCTCTTAGGAAGTATGGAATCCAAGCCAGATCTACCGTTGTAGGTTGGTTAAGAAAACATG
>JABSPQ010000439.1 GCA_013214205.1 Flavobacteriales bacterium | reverse complement strand
TAACACCAAATTATTGAAAATACATATAGGGTAATCGGTTAATAATAATCTGATTAGCGCGTAGGCTGTTCAGTGCAACAAAGCGATAAAATTAGTGGGGTCCCTTGGACCCACGTAATTTTTGATCGCTAGATGTTGGGCGATGTTTTTAGGTAGCGCAGAGATTTACTCCACAGGTACGGGGACATCGTCCGCTTTCTTGCCTACAAACCTTATGAAGGCATAGACTGCTAGACCGGATATAGGAAGTGTGATGTAGAACGGAACTCCAAAACCTGCTGGCAATACACCAAGTACACAGGCTATTATTCCTGCTGTAAATGTATATGGCGCCATGGTTCTTACGTGTTCTATGTGGTTACACTTGCTCGACATGGTACTTAGAATCATTGTGTCTGCTAATGGAGAAGCATTCTCTCCACAAATAGCACCTGCGAAAACACAGGCAACAACATTGTACACCATTTCCATACTTTCTTCATGGCTTAACCCTGCGTCTATGCATAAAGTCCACATTGCAGGTGTTGCCAATGGATGAAGCAATGCCATAACTCCCCATGAAGAACCTGTAGAGAATGCAATAACAGCGCAAAGTAGAAATACAATGGCAGGGAATACTGTGTAACTGAGATTCATTTGAAGTAATAAACCACTAATGTATTCGGCGGTATGCATATCTGCAACCAAGCCACTTAATGCCCATGCCATTACCAACATTACCAATGCGTCATAAAACAGGCGTTGACCAGTAAATGCGGCACCAATTGCTTCAGCCAATGTCATTATTCCCTGACCAATGTACATTAGTATTGCTATGCCTGTACTTGCCAAACAAGCCCATAGCAGTGCTACGTACGAATTGGATTGTCCTATTATTGTAGATAGTTTAGAAACGGTTCCAATACTCGGATCATTCCATAATTCGGCATCCCATCCTGTGTATAGCATGCCTATAATAATACCAAGTACCATTGTTCCGATCGGAATAGCTGCGTTAAAAAGTTTAGGTTTAACTCCGGGAATAGGAGCCATGTCGTCTTGTTCATCCTCTTCCTCGTCTTCGTCGGTTTTAGATTCATCAATTCCTGTACGTGCTTTTACTTCTGCATGATACATTGGGCCAAAGTCTCGACCTGATAGAATAATTACAAATAGAAATATGATTGCTATAATAGGATAGAACATGTAGGATAATGAGCTTATAAGAATTGAATAGCCAGTTTCATCGATGGCCTCTATGCCGTTAGTTCCATCGTCGATACATGTTATTAGAAAACCAACCCAAGTTGTAATGATGGTTAAAATAACAATTGGAGAAGAAGTAACATTAACAATGTATGCCATTTTCTCTCTCGACACCTTCATATTGTCGCCAATTCGCCTCATTGTGTTTCCCGTAATCAAACAGTTGGTGTAATCGTCGAAGTATACGGCTACGCCCATAAGTGCCGTGGTGAGCTGAGTTGATTTTGCATTTTTGGCATATTTAGCAAGCGTGTTAATCATGGCTCGCATTCCAGCACTTTTGGCTACTAAACAAATGGTTGCTCCAATTAAGAATGAAAAGACAAGAATTTGAGCTCTTTCTAAATCAAATACTTCGTACATAATATAGGTGTCGAGCACTGTTAAAGGAGAGGATAATACACCCATAAATCCATCGGAGTACGCCGATGTTACCGCAACACCTACAAACATTCCCATGAATAATGATGAGATAACTTCTTTAAGAATCATGGCCATTAATATGGCAATAAGAGGAGGGAGGATGGACAACCAGATCGGGACAGGGTGAATCGGTTTTTCAAAGGAGGCCTCACCAATTTTAATGTTAACTATTTGCGGATCGTCGAAATAGATCTCGAATTTTCCTTCATAAAACTCTTCTTCACCGTAGTAACCCCAGCCTTTAAAGAGATCTCCTTTTCTAATTCCAAGTGTTGAACTTGGCCGAAATCTTTCAATGTCGATTGTTTGAGTTGAACCGTTTACATTAATTTGAAGTTTTCCATTAATCAATTTTTCTCCTTGCTCTGCTGGAAGTCTTACACCAATTTCGTAATCGAAACCCGACATGATTACGCCTGGCCAAATCAATTCAATTTCGCTGGAAGCATCGCCACCACCTCCTGCGAACATGGCGGTAGAAGATAAGACGCAAGTTAAAGCAACTAGTAAAGTAGTGATGTAGTTGGGTAAGAAATTGGTGCTCAATCGAATGCTTTTTTGTTATTGCTAATTAAGGAATCCTACTTATTTCATCCTAATTTGTAATGCAGTTTATTTAACCAAAAGTGGATTTTGAGCAAAAAAAAACGCCACTCGTTAGAGCAGCGTTTTAAACTTATTGTGTGGATGTTATCCCAACTTTTCTTTAAAAGCTTTAGTAAGTGCAGGCACTACTTCGAATAAATCACCTAGTACACCGTAATCACAGTTACTGAAGATAGGAGCATCTTTGTCGATGTTAATTCCTACGATAACTTTAGAAGTTTTCATGCCAGCAAAATGTTGAAGTGCTCCAGAGATTCCACAACCAATGTAAAGGTTAGGGCTTACAGTTTTACCTGTTTGTCCAACTTGCATTGCATGTGGAGCATATCCAGAATCAACAGCAGCTCTTGACGCTCCAACAGCAGCACCAACAACTTCAGCACATTCTCTTAGGATAGCAAAGTTATCTGCTGATTCTAAAGAACGACCTCCTGTAATAATAATCTTAGCTTCTGTTAAATCAACAGTTTTAGATTCTACTTTCTTTATTTCAGTAATAGTAACTCTTCCAGCGCCTCCTACAGAAGCTTGGAAAGATTCAGCAGTAGCATCGCCACCAGCTTCAATTGCTTCAACAGCGTTCATTCTGATTCCGATAACAACAACATCACCAGTTAAACCAATGCTAGCATAAGTTTTTCCTGAGAAGTGTGATTTAGTTACAGTTTTAGCGTTAATGTCTAAAGCCATTACATCTAAGATAGCAGGAGCGTCTAATTCAGCAGCAGCTCTAGCCATTTGATCTTTACCTTTTGCAGTACTTAATCCTACTAAAGTCGTGATGTCGAAATTTTTGATTGCTTCAGCAATTGCTTTTCCTTGTGCTTCTGGATCAGAATCAACTGGAGTATCAGCAGTAACATGAACAACTTTAGTTACACCATATTTTTGTAAAGCATCTTTACAATCAACTGCGTTATCGCTAACTACTAATGCGATTTTTTCGCCAGCACCAGATGCAGCAGCTGTAACAACACCATAATTGGTTTCTTTTACCTGTCCGTCTTGAACGTCGATAAGTATTCCTATGTTTCCCATAATAATTTTGTTATGAATGCTAAAGGACTTTAGCCTCGTTTATTAGTAAATCAACCAATTCATTTGCCATAGACTGAGCATCGCCAGTAATCATTTTAGCAGCACCTCTTTCTGGAGCAGACTCCAAGTTGGTAACGGCAGTTTTTCCAGCAGCATCAATTCCAAGATCGCTCAAAGGAATTTGCTTGATTTCTTTTTTCTTCGCTTTTAAGATGTCCGGTAATTTGGGATATCTAGGCTCATTTAAACCTTTAGTACAACCTATAACAACAGGAAGCGCAACAGAGATAACTTCTCTAGATCCACCTTCAAGTTCTCTTTCGATAGTAGCTTTACCATCAGCGATTGCCATAGCAGCAACTTCAGAAACAACTGGAAGACCTAAGCCTTTAGCAATTCTGTAGTGTGTTTGCATACCTTCACTATCAACAGATTGTTTTCCGCAAAGTACAATACCTGGCTCACCATCTGCTTGAATAGCTTTAACTATAGCTTGTGCTGCTACACCGCTAGAGATAAATTGTTCTCCAACTGTTACAAGAAGACCTCTTGACGCACCCATTGCTAATGCAGATCTCATAGTACTAACTGCGGTTTCTTTTCCCACACATACTAATATAACCTCATCGCCATCGGCAAGTTTTAAACCTTCCTCAACTGCAAATTCATCGTAAGGGTTTACAACAAATTTTACTGATTCATCGTAAGCGGTGCTACCTTCTAGCGTGATTTTCGCTGCGGTGTTAGGCACGTGCTTGATACAAACGTAGACTTTCATTTTCTTTTATAAATAATTTATTTTGGACTGCGAATTTACTTTTTTATTTAGAATAACAAATATGTTACTTTTTAACATTTTCACTTTTCGGATCGTAAGGAGGGAACATATATACTTTAATAGGATATAGTTTTCCTTCTACTTTTATCTCATACTTAGCGTCGTTGATAAAATCTTTGGTAATTTTCTTCTCATCATCATGAACGTAGAACATACCCATTGAACCATTCATTACATAAGAGTAGGCGCCATGTGTGTTTTCTCCGTGCAATTCACCATTTCTGTAAACTGGTTCATCATGATAGATCATAACTTCAGGATCTTGAACTACAAAGTTTACTAATCTTCTTCTATGACCTGCTTCTTTTTGGGCAACTAAGGCATCTCTACCAATAAAGTCTCCACAGTTATAGTTAACAGCGAAACCTAAACCAGATTCAACAGGTGTGTCATCTGGACCAATATCAGAACCCCAGTGTTTGTATCCTTTCTCTATTCTACCACAATCTACAGCGTGCATACCAACAAGTTTAAGACCATGCTTAGGACCAACTTTCATGATTGCTTCGTAAACTGCTAATGTTTGTTCTACCGGGCAATAAAGCTCCCAACCTAACTCACCAACGAAAGATAAGCGGATAGCGAAAGGCTTTCCTAACCCTACGTCTAATTGTTGAGCTGTTCCGAATGGGAATGCTTCATTAGATAAATCTTGTGGGCAAATATCGTTGAGTAACTCTCTCGATTTTGGTCCCATTACGGCA
This sequence comes from Flavobacteriales bacterium, assembly GCA_013214205.1. Classification (GTDB taxonomy): domain Bacteria; phylum Bacteroidota; class Bacteroidia; order DT-38; family DT-38; genus DT-38. The sequence goes on along the minus strand of JABSPQ010000439.1, from coordinate 6,795 downwards.
AGCATTGTATATGTGTTAGAAACATCATAACAAATTGCTCTAGCATCTGGATCGATGTGTCTTTTAATCCAATCCATATCTCTAGTGCCAGTAGCACCAGGGGTAGCTAAGAAAAATTTATCTTCACCAATTCTAGTTACAGTAATATCCGATTCGATACCACCACGTTCGTTACACATTTGTGTGTAAACCACTTTTCCGATTGGGACTTCAACATTGTTTGCACAAATTTTCTGCAATTCTCTCATTGCATCTTTCCCTTCCACCATAAACTTGGCTAAAGAACTTAATTCATACATTCCAACGCCTTCACGCATTGCCATTAACTCTTCGCCACAGTTGTCGAACCAATTTTGTTTGCTCCAGCTGTATTCGTACTCAGCTTTTTGACCTTCTTTGGCGAACCAGTTTGCTCTTTCCCATCCTTGAACTTGACCGAAACAAGCACCTTCCCCTGCTAATCTATCGTGGATAGGAGTTCTTCTAATGTTTCTACCAGTTTCTGGTTGTCTAAACGGGAAGTGATCCCAATATAACATACCAGTAGCTTCGTAAGCTCTTTCAGTTAAAAAGTTTTGGTTGTTAGCCCAAGAGTCAAATCTTCTAACATCTACCGGCCACAAATCCTCTTCTGGGTAACCTTGATCCATCCATTGCGCTAATGCTTTACCTGCACCACCCGAAGATGAAATACCTACAGAGTTCATTCCACTAGCAACAAAGAAATTCTTTACACCTGGCGCTTCACCTAACATGAATAAACAATCAGGCGTGAAACTTTCAGGAACAGTAGTTAAACTATTTACTTCAGCTTCTGCAAAAGCAGGAACGATTTCAACAGCGTTTTCTAAGAACATTTCGAATTGATCCCAATCTTCTTGTAATTGAGTAAACTCAAAATCGTTAGGTACACCTTTAGCACCCCAAGGCTTAGCCACTGGTTCAAATCCACCTAATAAAAGACCGCCACCTTCTGGTCTAATATAAATGCATTTGTCCATGTCTCTTAAGTAAGGGAACAATTTAGGACATCCCTCAACTGGGTTAGTTGTCATGTGCATGTGCTCTGCCGCATGAAGAGGAAGGGATACACCTGCCATTTTACCAATTTTGGTTCCCCACATACCAGCGCAACATACAACGTAGTCACATTCAACGTCTCCTAGAGTAGTTTGAACACCTGTTATTGTGCCGTCTTTCTTAACTATTTTAGTTACCTCACAATCTTGTACTATTAATGCACCGCCTTGACGAGCACCTTTAGCCAATGCTTGTGTAGTATCTTCAGGATTGGTAAAACCATCGTTTGGTTGGTACCAAGCAGCTTTTAAATCCGACGTATCCATTAAAGGAAAATAGTTTTTAGCTTCCTCTAAAGAAATTCTTTCCATTTCAATACCGAAAGAGTTGGCTAAATCCATAGATCTGTCAAACTCATGAACTCTGTGCTCGGAATGAGCAACTCTTAAAGAGCCTGTTTGTTTCCATCCTGTAGCTTGACCTGTATCTGCTTCCAAACCATCAAATAGTTCGGTGCCATACTTGGCTAACCTAGTAAGTGCTTCGTCGGCCCATAACTGACCAACTAAACCAGAAGCTGCCCAAGATGTTCCTGAGGCTACCTTCTTTCTTTCTACTATTACTACATCTTTCCATCCCAATTTGGTAAGGTGATAAGCCGTACTACAACCTATAATACCACCACCTATAATTACAACACGAGCGTGCTTGGGTAAGTCTGCCATTTTCTGCGTTTATTATTAGTTTATTTTTTTAGAATAAAATCCTTCTTAAGCTCTTTATATATTACTTCTAAAAAAGTATTCAATTCTACTGCTTATTAATCAAAAAACAAATTATTTCGATACATTATAATCAACTAGAAATCAGCGTTCTTTACGGTTATTGCCCTTCGAAAGTTATTAAGTTACTCTAATATAACTGTATAAGCCTCTAAGTCAGTCGTGTTGCTGATTTCGGAGCCAAATGTAAAACAATATTTTAATGTATTGATAAAAAAAAATGCAGAATAAATTTCTATTAATCCATAAATAATAGGACTAATTGTTAATAACGAATTCGTTGTGTTGATTTTAAAGGGTATCCGACATTACTCATAACTTATAAACAATGTATAATAAGTTGCATTGGTAGATAAAAAGACAATTTAAATTCTGATTCTATGCTCGTGTTAACAACCTGCTTCTATTTTGATTTGGTTGTATAGAATATTTGCGGATATTTGTTTTCAACTAATGGAAGAATATTCCATAACAAGCAATTATATGAGGGACATTCCTCACACAATTTAAAATTAAAGAAGATATGATATCTGCATGGATGTTATTAGCCTTTGGTGCCATGTTTGGCTGGGGCTTTGGTCAAGGTTTTACGAAGAAGTTTATTAACGACGTATCGGGTACAAAGTTCTGTTTGTATTTTGTGTTTGCTGTTTCTACAGTAAATATTGGTCTTTGGCTTTACTGGGGAGCACCAGATCCGTTTCACTACTTTTTACCTTTATTCGATTCAGCAGGAAATGTAGTAATGATTGAGTCGTTAGATGCTGCAGGGAACGTTATTATGGAAAATGGTATTCCTGTAATGATCGAAAAGCTAAGTACTGAAACAGCTTTTGCTGGTGAGTTTGTTTTCTGGGGAACCTTCTCTTATGTATTAGACGGTATTGCATGGGCAGCTTATTTTGTATGTATTAGATATGCACCAATTGCTATTGTAGGAACTGTAGCGGCTGCGTATCCAGCAATTGTAATGGCTGTTTCTTATTTCTGGTATACAGATCCTATAAACGCTCCTACTCCAATAATGTGGGTTGGTGGTATTGCAGTAGTTGCAGGTTGTGTTTTACTTGGATATACTCCTAAATCGGCTGTTGATCCTAATGAAGATAACTCGCATGTAGTTGCAAAGTATTGGATTCCATTATCAATTATTGCTGCATTAGGCTGGGGATTAGCATTCTCTTGTTTGGGCTATTCAACTAGTGAGTATGCAAGTTTGCCAGGAGCCGACGGAACTGCTCAATTGGTTTTATCTGTTATTGGTGATGGCATAATCTTAATACCATTCGCACTTATTGCGGGTAAAAAAGATACACACTCAATGGAAGGAATGAAATTGGCGGTTACTCCAATGATTTTATTCGCTGTTGGTAATGTTTGTAATATGCTTGCTTATTCTGCCGAAGGTGGTGCGGATAATAGTGGTTTAATTGCTGCAATTGGAGCTGCATATCCTATGATTACTTTAGGGTTTGCTTATATCTTCTTAAAAGAAAGAATTATTGCTTTCCATTGGATGGCGATTGCTATAATTATGTCGGGTATAATGTTATGTACGGGCATGGTTGGGCTTATGATGGGATAGTAGTTCTTGTTATAAATACATTTAATGTTTTAAAAGGCCATTCGGTTATTCGAATGGCCTTTTTTATATTAATTGTTGGAGTAAAACCATTACTTAATAGCTGTTGGAAACAGGGGGGATATTTGTCTATTATTCATCGAAACACGCCTATGGGTTAGTAAGTGGTAGGTAAATATTCTTATTAATAAAGTTAAGACCAGCACGAAAGTGTCTGGTCTTTTTATATTTTTAGCAAATCAATCTGCCAATTATAAATTGTAATACTATCAATATCACATTAAACAATTAAATTATGAGCATGTTATGGATGATATACGCCTTTGGAGCCATGTTTGGCTGGGGCTTAGGGCAAGGATTTACCAAAAAGTATATTGGCGACGTTACAGGAACTAAGTTCTGTTTGTACTTCTTTGTGGCCATTGCTACAGTAAACTTAGGAGTGTGGTCGTACAATGGCGCACCCAATCCGTTTTACACCGAAACAGGTGAATTTGCGGGCGAGTTTGTGTTTTGGGCCACGCTATCATATATTCTAGATGGTGTTGCTTGGGTAGCTTATTTTATATGTATTAAATATGCGCCAATTGCAATTGTAGGAACTGTTGCGGCAGCGTATCCTGCCATAGTAATGGTGGTGTTGTTGTATTGGACAGGAGTTAGTCCTACACCTATGATGTGGGTTGGAGGTATTGTGGTAGTAACAGGATGTATTGGCTTAGGTTATACACCTAAATCTGCGGTAGACCCTGATGAAGATAGATCTCATGTAATAGCAAAATATTGGATTCCCTTAGCAATTATAGCCGCTTTTGCATGGGCAGGTACCTACTCTTGCTTGTCTTATATATATAGCCCAGATGGTGGTGCTTCAACTGGTGCTCTTTTAGGTGCAACGCCAGATAAACAATTGATTTTATCCATAATAGGTGATGGTCTTATTTTAGTACCCTTTGCATTGATAGCAGGAAGGAAAACAGATACTCATGATTTGAAAGGAATAAAACTGGCGGCTTTACCAATGATGTTGTTTGCAGTAGGTAATGCATGTATGTTGTTCGCAAACCCTGCCGATCCTACAGGTAACTTTGGTGGCTTGATAGCAGCTATTAGTGCAGCTTACCCAATGGTAACGTTTGCATTTGCTTGCCTGTTTTTAAAAGAGAAAATAATATCATTCCATTGGTTAATGGTATGTATAGTGCTGTTAGGTATAACGTTGGTGTCTAATGTTATTGAAGTACTGATATTGTTATAAGAGTACAACAGTAGTTTTGAAAAGGCCATTCGCAGTGTAGCGGATGGCCTTTTTGCATGTATCATATAATTATATTCTGAGAATGAAAAATATATAGAATAAACTTACTTTTGCACACTAATTAAAAAGAAGCATGAAAAGAATATTTGTACCAATTATAATGGTGGCGCTTGCTGCCTGTGGTGGTAGCGATACCAAAGAGAAAACTACAACAACTAAAGTAGACGTAGATGTATTAATTGTAGGGGCAGGTGCTTCTGGTATGTACGCTGCTTATACACTTGAAGCAGCTGGTGTTGATTGGAAGATTTTTGAAGCGGGTGCTACTCACGGTGGTAGAGCGCAGTATGCTAAGTTAGGTGATGGATATGTGGAGCAAGGACCTGAGGAAGTTTATTCTTCTTTAGATTACCCAATACCACACAGAACACAAGCATTAGGATGGATGCAAGAAGAAGTGGAAGAAGACGGTTCTGATTGGTCTACCAAAGAGATTAAAGGAGATAGCGTATTTGTAGAAGGCGAGTTTTGGGATGTGCTTCCTGGTGATGAGCCAACTTTTACGGTTGATTTATTCAAGGCTATCTGGGAGTTCGATTCTACTTTATTGAAGCCTTTTGATATTGGTGTTGAATACAACAATCAATTTAGAGAGGATGATAGAGATTACTTTAGCGAGTATCCTTATGAGAAGTATTTATCTGGTAACGAAAAACAATTCTTTGGATTCGATAAGATTGTTTACATGCGCGATGGTAAGATGGTGAGAGCTTCAGAAGATCCTTCATACAAGGAGGCGTTTCATTATTTGGCTACTGCCGAAGAAGAGTATGATGGCCCAGATACAAGCCTTACTGCTGTTTTAAACATAGTACATGGTATTGAAGAAGGAGATATTCACTGGACAATTATTAATGATATATACGCTGTTGGTACGGAGGCTACTTCGTTAAATAGATTGTCTATTCACGCTATGCAGGCTTCTGGCGAAGACTGGACAGCAGGAGGGGATTATGTAATGTATTTGAGTATGCCTTATAAGAAGGTGCTTGATACTTTGTATTTCAATAAGATTCATCCTCTAGGAAAAATTGAGTACAACAACGCTGTAGAGAAAATTGATTACACTGGCGATGTTATTAAGGTAACTGATGAGAATGGCAATGTAACTACTTGTAATAACGTTGTGTTTACTGGTTCGCCTAAAGTATTGCAAAGCGAAATTGTTGAATGGGCGCCTGTGTTACCAGCTAGAAAGGTGGAAGCGTATAATGCAATTCAGTTAGATCCAGGTTGGAGATTGCACTTGTTGTTTGATGAGCCTCTTTGGGAAGAGATTGACGCTATGGAGATCATCGGTTTAGGATATGCTTCTAGATGCTGGCCTAATGCTCAGTTTAGAAAGGAAGGTGCTACTGACAAAAATGTGTTGATGTGTTACATCATGGGCGAAAATGCTGAGTATTTAAAACAACCTGATGTTGATATGATGGAGGTGGTACTTGGTGAGTTGGATGCTGTATTTGGTGATAACAAAGCGACTAAGCATTTTACTGGTGAGTTTACTATGTATGATTGGAGTACTAACCCATATATTGGTGGTGTTTACACGTATCCTAGTAAGGGTATGCATGTTTCTGGTGATGAGAAGGGTTGGAGAGGTAAGTTAGGAGAGCCTATCGAAGACAGAGTTTTCTTTGCTGGTGAAGGTACTATTGATGATCATTACGGTACTGTATTCGGTGCTATGGAATCTGGCGAAAGAGTTGCTAAGAAGATTATAGCTAAAAACGAAAAGTAAACAAGAAGAAATAAAATACTAGATAATCCCTAGAGCATTAGCTCTAGGGATTATTTTTTTGCATTATGGAATTGCAACAAAATAATGGAGTTTAAGTTAAGCTATGCCGCCTGATTAAATTGATGATTATTGAGATTAAATTGTTCTATTGATTTATTGCCCAAGTATGAGTGCCTTCTTTTTCTGTTATACCACGTTTCCAGCCAGTCGAAAATTGACATTTCTGCTTCGCTTTTCGAAATGTAACGTTCTCTGTAAACGCATTCTGTTTTTAATGTCTTGAAGAAGCTTTCAGCCACAGCGTTGTCCCAGCAATTTCCTTTACGACTCATGCTTTGGGTTACTCTACCTG
>JABSPQ010000044.1 GCA_013214205.1 Flavobacteriales bacterium | reverse complement strand
TGAAGAATTTGCATAAGAGCCTTTGGGTCTACATTATAATTAGTGATAGGTTTTCTTATAACTTTAAATCGATCCTTTTTTGAAATGTCAAATGAAATTATTCCAATCTTGTTATTGTATTGTAAATATGCTTCAATTTTTGAAGCGGGAACAATAAGAAATATTTCATTAAACGCTTTCTGGTATTGGACTAGTTGATCGTCAAGACGTTTGTTGGTATCTAGTTCTGTTTTGATCTCAAAGACTTTTGATACGCCATTAAATATGGCCAAGTCAGCTATTGCTTTTCCGATTTTTAATTCACTAAAAATTTGAGAATCCTCTTTGCCAAGTTCATTAATTAGCCATTCATTTAAAAAGGAGTTTTTTAGAATATATTCATTTTGATAATTGGTTTCAAGTACTTTGTATACATGTTTTAGATAATCTAGATACCTACTACTTCCTTTTGTTAGCCATTTTTTATCGTAACGGTCTAGCTTGAAGCTGATTGATGACAGGTCTCCATTCATCCACTGAAGGACAGAATTTCTTGAAAACAGAGAAGAGTAATCTCTAAGTTGGTTGGCGCTGTATCCTTTAATTGATTGACTCATTTAACTCAAATTTACAAAACTGAAAATTGGTATCATAAATTGTATCTGGTATGAAGCACAACGGTTTGGCTAAGCTGCGTTTTAATGCAGTTTAGGTGGTGTTGGCAAATCGTTTTTATTTTTTAAGCCTGTTTCAAAAATTATTTATCCTCGACAATTGTAATAATATTATTCCTACAGGTGTGTATCTTATTTATAAAAGACAAGCCGTTGTGCTTCCAGAATTAACATCATTAGAAACAGTAATCCCTGCAGTAACTTTGTCAGCGGCTACCGTACAAACTACGGTATAACTTGGAGCAATATGCTGTAATATTAGTTCTACCCCCTCCATAATCTCAATAGTTTTAGTAACAGGTCCAGATTTACCAACAGCTGGAATTGTTCCAATAGATGTATCATTTTGAGCTAAATTAATCTCATATGATTTATGGTTTGTAACAGTAATAGAACCATAGGTAGCAGTTATTATTGGACATGCAGGGTTACCGTGCCAGTTAATATTATTACCATAAGTTTTGCCAGCTACAATTGCAGATGACTTTATGCTGCAAGCATTATCCCATGATGTTGTTGCGCTTATGTAGCCTTGAATTTGAACATCAGATGCATTACTGACTTTTATTGTTATAATAGTTGGGTTTGTCTGAACTCCCGATGCTGCTGCACCAACTACTAAACCATCTTGCAGAACTTGGATAGGAACTGGAGCGAAGTTGGCGATCTTTATGGTTGTATTGAGATTGCTCAGCGTCTTCTTTACAGGTAACAAATCCGTTGGGAAATCCAATTGGATGGTAAGTGCTTTATATACAGGTTTAGTCATAGGTGGTGATGCGGGCATGGTAACAGATGTGGGCGCCGTAATTGAAGTAGGAGTTGTACTTATTGCTGCAGGTGTTTCACTTGACGCTGCTAAAAACTCTGCTGCTAAATCTGCATGACCTCCCATGGCTGTTGCCTTAAGTGTATTGCCAGATTCTACTTTGTAAATCCCATAGGAAACATCATCAGTTCCAATTTTTGCACCTTCGTCTAACAATTGAAAAGCAATTTCACCAGAAATTTGTTCCCCAATAGCCTCCACTTTGTAATTTGACTTAATACCTTTCCAATCACGGTTACTTCCAGTTACTGCACCAGTTTCTGTTAAAAAGACAGGTACTGGTAATAAAGAGGCCTCATTAGCAAGACCTAAATATGCCGTTTTCCATGGGTTCCCTGTTACGTATCGATATGAGTTTATTCCAATAAAATCCATTGCATCAGGTCCTGCTGCATAATATTGTGCAATAGTATCTGTACCAATAATTCCACAAACCCATGGTTGAGGTTTGTTCTTTCTTACTTTGTTAATGTTACCCCAACTCGATTGAGGTGCATCCTGCATAGCACATCCAACGGGAATACTGCGGTAGGATTTTGTTGAGATGTGATGTTTTATGTCTCTAGCAAAAGACTTAATCGCTTGGGCTACATTGTACTGTAAATTTCTTGTTGCTTTAACGATTTTATCATCATCCAAAGTTGGATTGAGTTTCTTAATATAATTGGCTTGAGTACCTGGGAATTCTACCTCGTTACCTACAGAGAAGCACATGGTGTTGTCATAAGCTTGAAATTCGTCAACAACTTGTGCGGCGTGTAAAAAAGTACCTTGTGAATATGCTCCTGTTTCTTGTTTTACAGAGTTGTTAGAAGTTGCTAATCCTACCATAACATAGATACCCTCAGACTCAAGTTTTGCCATTGTCAGGTTATGATGGTGTTTTGGATCAACCTGATAAACACGAATTAAATTAACGTTCGCTGCTTTTAGTTTAGGCAGGATGGTGGCCTCAAAGTAAGTATTGTTTTCATTGGCTAAAATATCGTCAATATCTAGGTTGGTAGGTACAGTTTTTGAAGCAGAAACTGCTACTCCTCTTACCATAAATCTGGTCCCCGTTTTGGTTACAAATTCTTTACCATTAATCTTTATTGTCGGTGTATTCATCGTATAGAAATTTAATTGTTAATACCTTTTTTCCCACTTTAATTCGGTCTTAGAGTATGTCGAAAGCATACTTAATTAGAACAAATGGATTATACTCCATGTTTGTCAACGCCAAAATAAACACAGTGCGACCCCAACTTTAGATAACCACTACAGAGTAATTACTGCGCTTGTTTCGTTTATTTGCTAAAGTTAATTAATTCTCACACAGTAACAAGTTACAAGACAAACTGCACTTTGGCTACCGCGCAGTCAAACTACCACAAGCAGAAATTACGTTTCACTTAAACCATCTAACTTTCCAATTGTTAAGAACCGCATTTTGTTTATTTAATGTTGGCAAGACGTTCCTTCTCAAAAGTTCAGAACCAGTTCCTAGAATAATAAAATTCCAAAAAAACGAGATACCAATAGTCTGCAAACAACATTGGAAAATTAACTATTCTAGTTTTTTACAAATAAAATTGATTTTTTATTCATAAGCTTCAACACATATTCTCCATTGCAAAGGCTAGAAATATTAATCTTTTCATTGTTTGATATCACTCCTTCAATAACCTGTTTGCCCGTGATGTCATATATTTTGAACATTTCTTCAGTCGATAAACCCGGTATTCGGAGAAAGTCAGTTGAAGGATTTGGAAATAGAGTTAAACCCTGATTGACAGTCTCATCATTGATAGATGTAACGATACCAGAATATTTAGAGATTTTATTTCCTCCAAATTCAGCGATATACAAGTCGTTTCCGTTAACCTCCATTCCAAAAGGTCCAGCTATCCCAGTTGTTACGACATCTGTTGCTATTGGTGAAGCATCTGTGACGTCTATTTTTAAAATTTTATTCGCACCGTATTCAGCGATGTATAGGTCATTTCCAATAAATAATAAGCCAGCTGGTAAATTCAATCCAGTTAAGACGTCTGTTGCCGTTGGCGAAGCGTCAGTAATAT
>JABSPQ010000438.1 GCA_013214205.1 Flavobacteriales bacterium | reverse complement strand
TATTCGACAATTAACAGGATAGCACTGAACTTGTTAAAGAAGGATGACGCAAAGATTGGGGTTAAGGCAAAAAGAAAAATGGCAGGTTGGGATAACGAGTATTTACGTAAGGTTATGAAAAATTAGATGCGTTTGCCCTGTGATGGTGCATCAACATGGGAGTACAACACAAATGGAAATGTAGCTTCGTCCTATTCCTATAAAAAGGAAGGCGATGAATTTTATCGCAAATGGGATCATACTTATTATGCTAAAAATGAAAAGTCAAAATCTATTGTATCCAATAGCAAAGGGAAAGTGCTTGGAACTTGGAGTTACGATTGTAAACAAGAGGGTGAAAAGCTAGAAAAGAAGAAAGATGAGACACAGGTGTGCCGTTATGACGAAACTACCGCAGGGCTCCTTATTATGGTAACAGAAAATTTTGACGAGAAAGGAAGAATTACCAAAATGGTAAGAAAATTCACTCGCTTAGATACACTTCCCTTAGAAGTTGCACATTATGATTACCAAGAACGACCAATTTCTATTGCAACGTACGATTCATCTTACAAACGCCTACTTAACTACAAGAATTACAAAAGAGGAAAGATCTATTCTGAAACTATTAACGAATTCGAAAATGAGCGAATAGTCTCTTCAATAGTAAAATACAACGAAAAATTTTATACAAAAAAAGAATACGCATACAACGACGACGGGCTACTCGCAACATTGGCGATGCGAAATAAAAAAAACAAGTTGACTCGTAGGAATGAATTCAGCTACCTTAAATAAGGCTTATTCAATCTTAAAAGTTTTCTTAATGGTACTTACAATTGTCGTAGCTAAAATTGCGCCGAGCGTAGCCAGAAACATGTCTTTTTGAGCATCCCAAATATCACCTTGGCTCCCAAGGTACGCGGCTCCTTGTTCCGGGAACACAATATCGGCTACAGCCCATTCAATTAATTCGTACAAGCCGCTTATTGAAAGTGTGAGCTCAATTGGCAGAATCCAAGCTACCCAAGTTGGGAATTTAAAGATGCGCAGGAACATTTCTCGCATGGGGTAAGCTAACATAAAACCAAAACTGAAATGCACAATTCTGTCGTAGTGATTACGCGAAGAATCAAAGTAATCTTGGAGCCAATAGCCAAATGGGTTTTCGGCATAAGTGTATTTTGAACCGTAAACATGCAGGATTAAATACACACAAATCAACAAATAAGTAAGGTCGCTAAACTGATATTTCTTGTAAGTAAAAACCAAAACCCCACCAAAAATAAACACCAAAGCATTTTCCATAATCCAGTTGGTCATGTCGGTAGTGTGAATTAAGGTTGAGCCCCACACCACCATAAAAACACCCAGTAGCACCATCATTATTGGGTTTTTCATAAACGGAACTTTGTCCTTAGAAATGGCATTTGTAAATCTCATAGCTTGATTTTTAAATTGGTTTTATAAATTTATTATTCCGTTTTATTATCGTGCTGAAAGCCTTGTTCTCGATACAATTCCGTTAAGGCGGAATTACTCGAACCGACGCCCGTATCGGTCGGGCAAGCAAATTTCACTTATACCACCGCAAAACGCCAGTGTCGAAGGGAGTCCATAAGGCAGCTTTCATATCACTTTTTTTTAGTCCGATGTTTACCCAACCATTGCATGTTTTAAAACACGAATAACTGCCTTCGGCCTCGTAAAAATTATCGCTATCGCCGTAGGTATAACCATCCAGTTTAATCTTTTTCTGAATAGAATCAACTTGAAACGAGCTGATGATATAGCCTTGCAATTTGTCCATTTGATTTTGAGTAACCATTACTTCAATCCAATGCTCGTGCGAAGTTTGATACCGAGTAATGTGTATTAAAGTAGAGCTATTCAGAAACATCGCTTTTACTGCATTTTTAGCTGTAAGGTCGCCCCAAGTGGGGGTGTTGATATAGAAATTTCTGTCGCCCCAACCAATTGAGAAAAACTCATCATCGTCTTGTTGATGCAAATCATTTAACAACACCTCAGCCATATCCGCCTTTGCCAAAACAACATCCAAATGAACTCCATTCGAAGCCAAATAAATCTTGTGAATTTTCTCCTGCCCTTCAGTTTCCTCATCTACAGAAATATGAGATAGTACAAATGCTGCAGCAAAGTATAAGACAGGAAACATTAGAATGATCCCAATTACCTGCAAGATTCTTTTAACGTATTTCATCCGATTAAATGAATCTCACGGCTAAGCGAACGACTTAACAATATCTGCGCTACCAATGCCCCCACAAAAGCCATAAACATATCCCATTGCGTATCCCACACATCGCCTTGAGTTCCTAAAAATGCCTCAGCCGATTCGCCTGTTGCAACAGCTACCCACCATTCGAAAAATTCATAAAATACGCTGATGAACAAACAGCAAGTGAGCACCAAAAAGAAAAGCCAGCTCTTATCTAAAACCACTTTTTTCCTAATCAATAATTCTCTTGCGATAATGGCTGGCACAAACCCTTGAACGAAGTGCCCTACCCTGTCGTAGTAATTTCTTTCGAGACCAAATGTATCAGCAATCCAATCGAACAAAGGAACTTCGGCATAGGTGTAATGCGCCCCTATCATTAAAATGATACTGTGAATAACAATTAAACCATACGTGATTTTTGTGAATCGCCACTTGTTATAAATGAGCAACAACAAAGGCCAGGCAATTAAAATTGGAACCACTTCCAAAAACCAAGTAAACATGTCTTTGGGGCTGTAGGCCGAAATTGCCAAGCCAATAATTACGATAACAAGATGCGGAATCAGTTTTTGCATTCTAGTTGTGGTTAGGTAAAACTTTCGACACTGAGAATTTATAAATATAAAAAACTGACAAACAAGCCATGAGGTGTTTAAGCGAATGACCACTAATAATTTTCAACATATCGAAAATCTCTTGGTCGAAACGCTCGCCCAATTTGGCAAAAACATAACAACCCATTGCCATCCAAACAAAATTCGCGTTGCCTGTTCTCGATTTTTTTGTGAGTAAAATAAACGGAATCACCAGCATCGGAAAAAACTGCATAAAGGCATAAGCCCTTAAATCTTCGGCTCCAAGTTTTGAACTAACCACCCAAAACAAAACGCTTCCCACCCCTGCCAAAGCGGTTCCGATAAAAATGCTCATCGTTTTTTTTGCCTCGTATAGTTCCATAATTACCAATATAAAAAAGGAAGCAAAAACCATTGTCATAGGTATGCGATCCCAAACCAAAGTGCTGTTGCAAGGATTCAAATGATAATAAGACGACCCCAAAGCCAACAGCAGAAAGCCCAAATACATGTATGAATTAATGAGTTTAAGAGAACGATCGAATCTGCTTTTAAGCAATAATAGAAAACCAAAGAGCCCTACAAACGCGAAGGGAATATTGGTTACTACATTCATAAAATTGGGAATGCCAAGCATCTCGCGTTCGTCGGCAAAACTATGATAAGATAGATCTTGAGGAATGGCGCCAATAATTCCAAGAATTATTACGGCGCCAAGTCCAAAAATATAAATGATGTTTTTAATTAATCTATCCGACATGCCTACGCAATTTCAGGTTCTTCATCGTCATTTGCTTCCTTGTCGCTCCACGTACTATTTACATATCCTATTCCTAAAGTTAATGCGCCGATAATAAAGAGACACAACACTTTGTACATGGTAGCCGTTCCGCTGAGGTCGAATATAAAGACTTTTAATGTAGTTGTTATTAAAACCGCAGAACCAAACCATCTGAACAATTTAATTTTAGAGAAAGATCCCCATAGAAAGATGATCATTGAATAAACTACCCACGCAACCGACATGGCCAACGACCTTGGAATAAAGTTGAGCGAATAAATGTCCCATAAATTCTGAATTTGAACTGTTAGCAATCCGCCAATCACAACATGACTTACTAGCGCCGCCATTACCGAAAGGTCTCTGGTTGTGCTTACACTTACTTTGGCTTTACTTTTTAAGATGTCGTTTGAAATATAGAAACCACACAATGCAAGCGCAATCCAAATAAGGGCACCTGGGTTAAGAAAAGGAATGTATTTCATGCCCAACCAAACCACGTGATCCACGTCCCACGCTACAGAATACCAATAACAAATCATTAATACCCATGCGCCGATGGCAACTCTTTTAGCTGCAACAATCTCTAATTTTTGTCCTACTGCGAAAATCATAGCGCTTAAAACAATCCAAATTGAAAGGTTGATAACATGATGCAATCCTGTTGTGGCAAACAAAGTTCCTAAATCTCCGCCAGCAATGGCAACCACTATTACACCCAAAGAAAGGTAGCTTACCATAGGAACCGTGGCTTCTTTAGCGAAGTATCGGATTGTCCAACCAGCAGCGATAAACACAAAGCCAACAATAAGTGCAGGTACTGCATAAGGCATCGTGAATTCGTCGAAGATATAGATGCACCAAAACACGTACACAATTGCATTTGTTAAACCGAGGTAAAGATTTAAGCCGTTAAAATCTTTTTTGTCGTACCAAGATGCAGCCATTAAACCAACCATGTATACAACAAATAACGCTGATGCATAAAAGAAAGGACGCCCCCAACTTACTGGTTCGAATGCAAAATAATAAGTTGAATAAATAATTAACGTCGAAATAAACGACACCACTTTCAACTCTTTCCAACCCTTTGAAGCACTTAAAAACAAGGCGGCACAATTGAGCATAAGCACATATAAAAACAACATGACGTCTTGCTCGGGCGTGGCCCTAATAATAATTGGAGTAATGAGTCCGCCGAAGAAACCAACCAAAGCCAGCACCCTCCTGTTGTACTTATAACCCATAATGGTAACCAGCGCCGTAAGGGCGGTTAAGGAAACCATTAGCGTGTTGGTAGACCAAAAAATATGGTCGGAGAAACTAGCGTACGCAAACGTTGCATACAATATTGCCGTGCCAATTCCGGCAGTTACATCGGCCACTAATTCCTTGCCTCTTTTAAACAAAGCGTGCCCGGCAAACAAGCCCGAAATTCCCAGGAACAAACCAAGTGCTGCTCTACCTACTGGAGAAATCCATAGGTTGTCGAACGAAAGTTTTAGGAAATATAAAAACGACAAGAGTATAAATGCCGACCCCAGATAGGTGATCCAATGTTTTTCAAAACTGTTTTTCATGACTTCTAATTTTAGTGGTTAATTATTTAAATTCTGTTATTACATCCTCCCCCAATCTCGTTCCGCAGTGTGCGCAAAACGGTTGATAAGTGAAATTTTTCATGTCGCACGCATCGCAATCCGAGAAGATTTCGACTGTGCAGAAATGAGACACATTCACCGCTTCCTCTGTTCTTATTTTTAATCTTTTTGCTTTGTTTAAAATCGTTGGAATCTTGAATAAGGTGACGATAGACATTGCCCAGGCGGCAACAGATATCATTACAAAGACTGCATTAGAATCGAACGTGCTTACCAAAAACTCGAATGCAATTGAAGCAAGTAAGATGAATATAAACACCATCATGTTGTTGAGCGCAAGAATATCTCCGAGTTTTCGGCCCGTTACTTTTTCCTGAATCCAGCCATTTAAAGGCACTTTAAAAAGACCGCTGAAGAAGACCCCTAGCAATAAAATTGCTACAAACATTTTCGGACCAAAAT
>JABSPQ010000437.1 GCA_013214205.1 Flavobacteriales bacterium | reverse complement strand
TGGTGGAATAAAGAGATGGTTTAATGGAGGTATAGCAAGATATAAAGGAATAGAAAAAATGCACTCTCAAAATTTGATGGAAGCTATATGCTACAATTTATATAGAAGTCCAGGGATACTTGCGTCTAATTGAGGAATCTCAACAAGAAAATAGCGCAATAAATGGCGTTATGCTCAAATATTAACAGGTTGAAAGATCAATATTGAGCAATATTTACAATAAATAAGTCTATAATTCATTTGTTAGGCTTTTGCAACGGTCTTATATTACACTACCACAAACATGACAGCCGGCGAGATTTTTAATTTAGGCTTGAGTGAGTGCGAAAGAATTTTGATAGAAATGGAACAGGTTAAAGAAGAGGTTGCTTTATGGCGGGATCGCCACTTATAGAAGGTCATTGTTTTAATGTCGTGTTCAGTGCAATAAGAACTTACTGTCTGACTCGATTCTCCCTGCTTTTTAAGATGATTTAAAATATCAGTCGAACTATAGCTTTGTTTAATTTTCATTTTTATCTGCTTTTAAGGCAAAGCTCTTAAATAATAAGATTTTATGCCAGATGCATTTCCCTCCACTGATACCTTTCAGATAAACATAAAAAACCTAACTGGACCCATAAACCTTTGGGCTAATATTTAAGTATCCTGATTATAAATTATAAACCAATAAAAATTGTCGGATAAATTTATCATAACCAAGCTAGAGGAAAAACTAGAAAACTATTTAGAGGACTCCTTACAACTGGAAGCTTATATAATCTATTTAAAAAACACCATAGAGTCCATGGAATCTATGAGTAGTGATAATATGAGCAAAGCAAGAAATTTCCATTACCAATTTGAAAATGCCGAAAGTGGTACAGTCGTAAATTTTGGTAAAGTAGTGCTTGATTTTAAAGAGTGGCTAATCGAAATGAAGGCGGAACGCGTTAAGAAGTGATTGGCTCATATCTTTCTTTACCTTATTTTTCTATTCCCTTATTACTTGTCCAGCTCTCATTTCGTTGTTTAATTTGGGGTTAACCACACCGATACCTTTTGTAATACTTCCTATCGCAAACTCCAATCGATGAGTTAATTAATGAGTGTGCATTACAACTTTTGCATTTCACCTGCTATTTATAACCGTTAATCGAAATGAGAGAACGCTAAATCTAAGTTCGCGTAACTATAAAAAGAAAGTAGATTAACTCCTTTGATTTTAATTGATTAGGAGTGTGTGATGTGAAAAGTAAAAAGTAATAGCGATGAAAAAACTGCCTTTAATATTTATAGTAGACGACGATACATTCTTTACGGAATTAGTAAGATTAAAATTGGAAGACAAACGATACAGCCGATTAGAAACATTTTCGTCGGGAGAAGAATGTATGGCGGCCGTACATCGCAAGCCAGATATAATTTTTATGGATCATGAAATGAGTGGTGGCATGAACGGAACCGATACTTTAATTGCCGTAAAGAAAATTAATAAGAAAATAGAAGTTGTATTTATAACTGGGCAAGACGATCCTCAAGTAGCTCGTAATGCACTAAAGTATGGGGCTTACGATTATATTGTAAAGAATAGATATGCCATGAATAGACTTACAACGCTTATCCCTAATTTAAGAAAACACATGGACTCTAAAACTAGTAGGTTGGATTGGGAAAATGGTAAAACATGGGCGCTGGGAATGGCTGTATGCCTAGTAGTATTTGTAACAGCAATGGCACAAGGTTTTATACTTGATATGCTAGGAGGGTAGGAGATAACGATTGAATATTTCTGGTTATTTGGTTAAACTTAGTCCCTTCAACTTTTAAAAGTTTAAGCGCAAGAATAAGCAGTACTCGGTGAGTATAAACTTGCTCAAAACTCGCGCTCAATACTATTTAGTCTCTAATTACTTTTCTTACCACCACTTCGTTATTAAATCTTACTTTAATAATGTAGATGCCACTTTTAGTGATACTTCCTTTTGCTAACTCCAATCGATGACTTCCTTTATTGAGGTTGCCGTACGATTTTTCAGACGTTTTTCTTCCCAATACATCATAGACTTCTACAGAAACATCCTCCTGATTAGGAAGGTCGAACTCGATTACAGATGATGATGTAATAGGGTTGGGGAAGATTCTGAATGATCTGTCTATTGCCTTGTTATTATTAAGGCCTGTAATGATCGTGTTGATGTCGTCTATATACAAAGAAGTGGCACCATCTGAAGTAAACACAAATTTAAATTGAACACCTGCTACATTATAGCCTATAGGCAGTGCAATGTTTTCTTGGCGCCAGTCATCCATTGATCTTGGTAAGACTCCCACCGAATTAGTTGTTAATTGGGAACCTGATTTAGAATAAAACTTGTTCCATTTATCGCCACAGGTTTTAGTAAACATTACTTCTAATTTGTCTTTTCCAGTATTTACATCTGAAAAAGCAAGTTTGAACGAAAAAACAGTTGTATCCGTAAGTCCGCTTAAATCCATCAGAGGGCTCAAGACTTCATCTGTAAATCCCGCCTTTTCAAAATTTACCATTCTCAAAGAGCTAGTCCCACTATAGCCCGCATTGCTAACATGTTTCCATTTGGCATTATCATCATCCTCGTTCACGATCAGATAATCAGCATCGAATTCCGACTCGTTTTCAAAATCCATTGTATATGGGTAAGGTGCTCCATCTCCCAATTCGATAACATTTATTTCTACGCTATCCAAAACTGCGAAATCTCCGGCATATATGGTTAGGTAAACCATGCTTTTCCCTACATCCGAAAACGATACAACAGGAGAGTCGTCTTTCGAAGTAGCAGGATCGGCACTTAGCGGGAAGGTCCATAAAATACTATCCAGGTTGCCACCAGTTGATATGTAGGAGAAGTTTATCGAAATACCCTGACAGAACTTTTTACCGTCGTTCGGTATATCCATTGTGAGGTCTGGCTCGCATGGGGAAGAGCCATATACGAAAGGATCTTGAACTCCGGCTTTCTCCAGGTTTTCTTGAGTAAATAAATTTTTATGTTTGTTCGATAACATAGAGGCAACCAGCATTTCTTTCTGCCCTTCTGTAAACATAAACGCACATGATGAATAGTCCATTATATTGTGAACCATGTCTTTCAAATCACCTGCTCCATCATCACAAGAATTAAGGTTTTTATTACATGAATAAGTTCCTTTACACCTGGGCGTGTCTTCAATTCCGTCGTCAAGACTACAGTTTCCGTTTTTACCAGCATCGTTGTTGCCTCCCCAAGTGTGATCCAGATTGAAAAAGTGTCCTAATTCGTGCATTATCCACGATCTGTTGTCTGAGCCTTCACTCCCAACACCAGCTCCATTAAGGTGAACAACATCTAGCACTACGTATGAACTAGTAGCATATCCATAGCCTAAGCTACGCTGTAAATAAATGTTTACATAATCATCTTCTCCCCATTTAACTGGCCACTGGTTTTGTACCCAAGTAACAGGGATTGGAGAGGTTTCTCCGTAAGAATATTGGGCGTTGTTGTAATAGTTAATTCCATTACTGCAATCTCCACTAGGATCAATCTGTGCCAATCTAAATTCAAATCCAATATCTGCATATAAAGATTCGAAAAGGGGATCTACATTGTCTTTGTACGGACTAGTGCCACCGTAATCTTCGTTTAGCCATTCTACCGCTTGAATTATTTTATCCTCAGAAAGCAACCCTAGATTACCATCGTGTATAATATGAAAAACAATAGGCACTACATAGGTGGTTGCAGCTTTGGTGATGTTGCTCTTCATTATTTCTCTTACCTCAGCCTTTTGTTTTGCGTTGGCCTTCATTACCTCCTTATACTTGGCAGGATCGTCTTCTTTTAACTGTTCCATTTTTTCATTGATGGCACATTGCATGTTTTTCTGGGCAAATGTTGTCGTTGAAATCGATAAACTTAATGCTGTAAAAACGGTTAATAGGGCAATTTTGAGTATATCCATTACGATGCTATATTATTGTTTAATCAAAATTTATTTAGTACGAAGATAAAAAATTTGTCATTATAATATTTACGTTAAAAGCAAAATGCAGGAATATGTATAATTTACAAAACCGTATAATAGTGATAGCTGAATTCAAGTAATAAATGCAACTTTTGGGTTAAATAATAATTGATTCATTACAAATATAGGTGTTTCATATCCAAACCTTTTTCTAGGCCTATTATTTACAGGGCAATCGGGTCTAAATCTTCATTACTTTGGCTCTGAATTTATCGTCTAATGCAGCCTTAATTCTCATTCTATTCACACTCATTCCTTTTGTTTTGGCCTGATTAACAATGTTTAAACCTGTTTTTCTAAAAAGCGA
>JABSPQ010000436.1 GCA_013214205.1 Flavobacteriales bacterium | reverse complement strand
TTTTGATAAGCCACTCTCTTTCCATAAGTCAATATGCGTTTTTTTATCGTCTTCTAAAATCATGATCTATTACTTTTTTATGATCACAAATCTAAATGCACTTTATTGAATATGAAATACGGGGTTGGTAGGATGCTTACTTATGTACCATTCCGAATGGAGAAACATGAGGACATAAAAAAAGCCCCAAAATGAGGCTTTAATTCTTTTATTTCTTACAACGCTAATAACTCCAGTAATCTATTTCCTTCGTTATCATGTCATATTTAATCTTATCCGCTTCTAGCAGAGCATCTAGCCCCTCAGCATATTTCATAATCCTTCTATCGAATACATTACTCTCTTTGTAAATAAAGCTAGCAAACTGTCGTTTCCAAAAAATATCATCATACGTTCTTCTTTCAACATCATTGTATCTATTAAAAGTTTCATGATTGATAAAAACATATCTGCACTCTCTAAAATACAACCAGAACATCGGCATATCACCCTTAATGTTACCCTCATCGTCTACTTCTTCCGTTACAGGGCAAAGTCCGATGATTCTAACATCCATTACAGACCTTTGTCTATCAAAGAACCATTCTTCCTTTATCTTGTACTTTTTTATTGTAGACGAATTAAAATCATCAGTAGTAATTTTAGGCTCCAACGCATATGGAGGATCAGCACTTGGTACCCAAGCCGTCTCTGTAACACCCGAAATCTTAGAATTTACTTCGTCCATTGTTAATTGAAGACTAAAGTCTTCTCCAAACATGGCATCATAAGCTGTTAATTGATCCCCAACCTTTAAAGTTTCTAGGATAACATCTATTAACGACTTCCTCCCATTTACAGGAGACAAAGGGTAATAAAAAATCTGATTTTGCTTTTCACGCAAGTCAATTGTTCTCCAGATCCTCTTTTGCCACATCACATCAGCTTCACGAAGGCTTGTCCATTGAATTACTCTTCTATTCTGAGTATGTTCAGGTACAAAGATACCATCCAGTACTTGGGCTGTAGCACTTGCGCTAACAAATAATAATAACAAAATAATGATCGACCAACTTTTTCTCAGTCCAATTCTCATAGTAAATGGGTTTTGGTTATTATAGCTTATACGGCAGATCCCAATAAAGGTTACGTTATCTTATCTTAAAAATAACTGGGCTTAATGGTCTTTTCGTTCCATCAGGCATAGACACTCTAATGTCTTCATAGTAAACCTTCGAACCTCTAGATAATTTCTTAATCAATCCAGTCATTTTCGCGTTCACTCTACCGCCCTTAATTTTCTCTTCTACTAAGTCACCATCAACCAAAATAGTTAATGTAAAGGAAACCATTTTAGCGTATACGTCAAAGTCAAAGTTTTTCATAATCGGTGTAACCGCTCCTGCAGCCGCTAACTTATTCCTTGAAATTAAACCACCTGGTTTACCAGCAACTAATGGCGTTGGATCAGGTATCATTTTAACCCTAAACTCAGCTTTACCCATCGGCTTCAAGTTTCCATCAAAATCAGCACTTACACTAATTATAGCCTTGCCAGCCTTAGTAGGTTTAACAATATATTTCCCTTTTCCTTTGCCTTTACGCATATTCGCACCATTACACCTAGGTTTAACCTTGTCGTGTGCCACACCAGGTACCGAAATAGATACAGGGTTGTCCAGTCCAACATAGAAGACGTTCATTTTATCAGCAGAAACCGTTAACGAAGGTTTAGCTACAATATATGATGTGCTAAACATGTAAGGTTGCATATCACCATTTGGTTTCTTAATGCTAATCAAACCTTCATACTTAACTTCACCCTCTACAGAAGCTCTTCTCTTGTAGTGACCAGATCCTCTTTTAGTACTAACACCAGATGAATCAACAGATCCTTCTACCATGGCTAAACCACCACCTACAGTATCCAACTTACCAATCTGAATAACCGGATCTTGTGTTGTATTAAATGCCGCAACAAATATTTCTGCTTCATAATCTTCACCTAAAAACACATAACTAGATTTAGGAATAATTCTAGCTGCCAGTGTATCAAACTTAAAGTCATCTGCAGAAACTGCACTTAACAATTTAGATACAATATCAGATTCTGCATTCCTTACATTAGATTGAATAGATGTTAATATTGTAATAACAGCAGAAATTGGAATGTGATAAAAGTTATCATCTTCCCAAGTTGGCGTCGATCCATCCTTTTTCTTTTTTGGATCGCTCGTATCCAAAGATAGAATGATTTCAGATTGCATTTTAGGAGATAATAATTTTAATAGATCATCATGATATTTTGCAATCATCAATTTCAACTCATTAGCCGACCATTGTCCTTTATTCATCGTCGATTTACCTGGCTCACCAATCATAATGTGCGTAGGAACATCATAATTATCCTTCGCCGCAACATGCTTTAATCTCAACGAATCTCTTTCCGGGTTATCTTCTTCGGTCACTTTATCCGTTGCAAAAATCAAAACCAACTTTAATTCATCAATATGAATATCCAAAGCATCAGCTAAGCTCTTTACTTTTTGAGCTTTGTTCCAAAATGGTGTCACCTTCGTTGCATCGTTCATTTTTGCCTTATCGAACGCGCTGTAGGCTGTTAGGTTTTTCTTTTCGAAATTCTCGTTTGTATTCTCTATTCCGTTATTAACAATGATAAACGCGTCCAAAATATCTTTCGATACGTTCATTGCTAATAATGCCGTAAGTACAAGATACATCATTGCGACCATCTTCATCCTCGGCGATAGCACTTCTCCACCCATGTCTTATAGTTTTTTTTGAATTAAATTATTAATGACTTGAGTTCGCTATTCCATTGACCCACCTGAAGGTCTAGAATAATTCATGGCAGAAAGCATATTTCCGTATACAGTATTAAGAGAAGATAAATTCTCACCTAAAGCAGCGATTTCATCTTTGTATCTCTTCGTATCCTGTACAGAGTCGTGCAAGTTCGTTACCAATTCGCCTATTCCATCGCTTAATTTCGATGTAGCTTCTTGGTATTCATTAGAACTTTGAATTTGTAATTCGTATATGCTATTTAATGATTCTAAGCTCTTAGCAACCTTTGATGCTTTAGAACCCATGCTTTCTTCTCCATCCGCAATTGTTAATGCACTTAAAGAATCGGCTGCTGAATTATATGCATCCGATAATCTTGCATTAGACTCAGAGATCGAGCTTTTCGCACTTGTAAAAGAATTTGCTAAATCGCCAGCTGAAGATGAGATAATGTCTTTTGCACTTCCATATGAATTAGCTAATTCACTTACAGATCTAGATGCATTGTTAACATTCTGAACATATTCGTTAGTAGCAACTGAAGCATCTGAGATATCAGCTAAGTTAGAAGCTGTAGAATCTAAACTTTTCAATCCAGCACTCAAACTTTCAATTAATTCTGGGCCAATTTTGGCTTCTTCCAGCATTCTATCTAATTGCGCAGTAAGTGTATCGTCATCAATATCAATTACTGGTGCTCCTCCTGCATGTGAAACGGCTTCTACTTCATGAACAGAACCTTCTTCTAAATCATCTACGTCTTCATCATAAGTATGCGCTAATTCTGGCCAAACTAAACTCCAGTCTATATCTTCATGAGGTGGCTCGAATGCCGAAAGGAAAAAGATCACCGCTTCAACTGATAAACCAGTTACAAGCATTGGACCCGCTCCTGGCCAGTGCTGAATTTTAAACATTGCCCCGATTATCACGATCATAGCTCCCCAGCCATAAACGTATGCCATTAGAGTTTTACCCGCCTTTGTTTGTAACCATTTAATTGGATTCATAATTTTCCCACAGTTTTAGAAATTAATAAATTTTGAATGCCGAAGATTGCTTATTTTTTTCAAAAAACCAAACTTCTCAGCCTTCCATATTGCGATTTTTGGTTAACTGTTTGCTACCCAATAGCCACTCTACAATACATCGTGAACGTCACGACCTAAATAGGTTCTCACACAACGAAATCCTATGTATGATTTTGCGGTATCTTGGTATTCGTAAGTTCTCGTACTTGTCTGCATGTACATGCCGAGATCTTTCCAAGATCCACCACGGATCACTTTCCTTTTCAATACTTCTGGGTCTGCATCATCAGCCTCATAAACGTAGTCAGGGCTTAAATCATGCGAAAAGTTGTAAGCTGATTCATCAAATGCGTTACTTGTCCATTCAGCAGCGTTACCTGCCATGTCATACAAACCGTAATCGTTAGGGTTATAAGACCCTACTTTAACAGTATATATTCCACCATCTGCATAGTAATCACCTCTTAAAGGCTTAAAGTTACCTAAGAAACAACCTCTTGAGTTTCGAATATAAGGACCACCCCATGGGTACGGACTTGTATTAAATGTACCTCTTGCAGCATATTCCCATTCAGTTTCTGTTGGTAATCTAAAGTTTTGTACAAACGTTTGACCAGTTTTATTTAAGAAACTGTTTAACAGGTTTGTTCTCCAGATACAAAATGCTCTTGCTTGTTTCCAGCTAACTCCAACAACAGGATATTCATCGTATGCTGGGTGCCAAAAATACATGTTTGTAAGTGGCTCATTGTAAGCATATGTAAAATCGTGTACCCAACATAATGTATCAGGATAAATTGGAATTACATCTCTTTTAATAAAGATTGACCTATCCGTCATTCCTCTTTTTCTAAGAGGAGCTCCACCATCGTCCGCATTTGCAGTACCTTTTCTTGCAGCATCTCTTAAGTCAATCATAGTATATTCGAAAAGATATTTTCTAGTATCAAATTCTTTCCTTCTATTGAACCTTTCGTGCTCTGGCAAATACATTGATTCAAGAGTTTCTCTTTCCTCATCACCATACCATTCGATTCGCGTTCTCCAGTTAATTGATGGAGGATCCCAATCATCACCATATCTATCTACCATGATTAAATGAGCTTCCTCATCTACCTCACCTAATAAGTAATGTGCAATTGAGTCTCTTACCCAATATACAAACTGACGATACTCATTGTTTGTGATTTCAGTATGATCGATCCAAAATGCTGGTAACGTAACTGTTTTTGATTGCGACTGATTCGCAAAGGGTACGTCTTGATCACTAGGCCCCATAGTAAAACTACCCGCTGGTATGTACAACATACCGTATGGGACTGGCTCAAACCAGATCTCTCTGCCTTGTACACCAATTAATTCGCCGTTTCCTCCTGCACAGGCAGAAAAAATTGCAACAACTCCTAATAAGAAAATCTTATTTATAGTCTTCATGATTTAGCTCCTTTCTTTTTTTAAATTTACTCAACGCCCTGATTAGAGTGCATTGATGCTGATACGAGGATCATTAAAAAAAGGTTACGTTTTTATTAAACTTTTTTTATAAGTACCTAACATTCTTGTACTTCATAGTCTTCTTTTTCTGCGGTAGGAAGCAGTAACCTAACATAATTTCGTGTGTACCTATATTAAGTGTACCCAATTCTGTAGTATGAAAGTCATACGCATATCCAAATTGTAATAACGGAGTAATGTTTAATCCTAACAATACAGACAAGGCATCACCTGGTCTATATGTAAACCCACCCCAGAATTGGTTGTTCCATTTAACGTTCACATTAAAGTCAAACTGCATAGACGTTCCGTCTGTTTTAGCAAATATCGAAGGCTTTAGCTCTAACGAAGGTGTAAGGAAATAATTGTATCCACCGGCTACATAGAAGTGTCGCTTTAGATCAAACTGAATATCTGCATCATTACCGTAAACTTCATTACCTAGTAGGTGCGAAGCCGCAATTCCAAAATACAATTGACTTTGTGTGTAGTACAGTCCAACATTCACATCAGGCACAGTACCTTTAACAGGAATAATAGGCACTGTAGGGTCATTATCTTGAGTCGCAATAAAACCACCCTTACCTAAAGTTTTCATAATAACGCCACCATCTACACCAATACCAAGTTTACCTGGGCCTGCTCTCATAATAAAAGAGTACCCCATCTTCACTCCTATTGTTTCCTCAGGACCTAGGCGGTCACTCAAAACAACTAATCCAACACCACCGTGCAGAACCTTTAGTGGCATATCCACAGCAATTAATGCTGTTTTAGGTGCACCACTAAAGTTGGTCCATTGATTCCTTCCGATTAATGTAGCACAAATTGCCCCATTGGTACCAGCGTACCCGGGATTAATGTCCAGTTTATTAAACATGTTTTGTGTAAACTGTGCTTTCTGTTGTCCGTATACAAAAACGCTTGAAAATGCTAGTAATGTAAGTAATATATATCTTTTCATAGGCCTTATTTTCTCTCTGTAAAATGGTGAATTCAGTCCACACCAACAGTAAATATACTCATAATTATGAATATTGCTAAAATTATTGACAAATTATTGTTCAAAACAATTTATAGAAGGATGCTTATGTTAGCTTTTGGTAAGACTTCCACCATCTATCTGGCAAATTGCCATCTAGGGCAAATTCGTAGTCTTTGTATGTGCAAGGAACCAAATGATGTCTATCGAATCTCATTTTCTTAGAACTAGGATAAGGAACATCCATCCACCACCTCTCACTTTTATCACTCTTATAAAAGATTAATTCGTCTGATTGACCTTCTAGGGTAACGTGGTATTTGGTGTAATGTTTTATTTCTCCTGCCGGAAAATCACCTTTTCTGTTGCTAAAGCCCTCCATAAAATACCAGATTAGCTGCGCAACGAGGTTGGTAGTCTGCCTTTCTCTGTCGTACGACGGATTCAATTCATAAAAACCTATAGAAGTAAGTTTGTCGCTCATGCCCGCATAACGAGTAATTTGGCAAGCTTCTTCTCCATACAAACCATTTGGTGCTGGATGCGCTGTACCGGGAGCATCGGATTGCCTAATACAAGAAACATCAAAACTTACCATGTCGGCATTTCTCAATACAGGTTCTATTTCCTTTTTATCGTGCTGCACCTCACCCAAGCGATGTACATCAAAGTACAATTTAGACATGAGGTCTAATTTTTCTTCGTCAACATAATAGCTTTGGTGACCAAGATTACTAAAGTTGAATAAAAAATTAGGCTGACTCAATATTATTTTGGAGAGATATGATCTTGAATCAAATTGA
The DNA here is from genome assembly GCA_013214205.1 of Flavobacteriales bacterium. Lineage (GTDB taxonomy): Bacteria > Bacteroidota > Bacteroidia > DT-38 > DT-38 > DT-38. Next base: position 9,845 of record JABSPQ010000436.1, on the reverse strand, counting down.
TCTGTAGAATCGCTGATATCGAAACGAGGATCTATAGCAACCACGTTAATCGTTTGCTCCAATTGTTGGTATGCCATGTAATTGGCATATGTAAGGTCTTGACTCCCTCCTATTATTATCGGAATGATTTTCTTCTTGAGCAACTCGGCAACAGCACTTGCCACGGCAAAATAAGTATCTGTAATACTATGTCCTCCTGTAATGTTGCCTAAATCAACCAACTTTACATTGATGTTGTTTGCATATAGCGTGTAAAGCGATTTTCTCACTTCATCCGGCGCTTGCGCACAACCTTCATTATCATACGCGCCTCTATCATCTTGAACTCCAATAATCGCTAAATTTACTTGTTCCAGTTCTGGAAATCCATTTTCGGAAGTATAAAACGTTGCTAAATTACCGAGTGTACCTTTTGAAAAGTTACTCGTGTCAAGATCAAGCGGTTTAAAATAGAGCGAAATATCTGTCAAGAGTGCTTATTTTTTTCTTTTCTTTTTAGGTGGCGGAGCATTTTTAATGATATCCAAACACTCTTCAAGAGTTAAATCGGCAGCTTCTTTGTCTTTTGGAATCTTGTAATTGAGTTTACCCTTTTTAATAAAGGACCCCCATCTTCCATTCAGAACTTGCAAGTCTGGCTCTTCGTCGAACGATGAAATCAATTTCTCCCTATCTGCTTTACGTTTCGCTTCAATTATTTCAATACACCTATCCCCTTCGATGGTATAAGGATCTTCATCTTTAGGAATCGAAAAGAAAAGTGAATTATGACGTACGTAAGGTCCAAACCTTCCGATAGCAACAACCATATCCTTCTCTTCGTATGCGCCTAAATCTCTAGGAAGCTTGAATAAGTCCATTGCCTCATCGAAAGTAATACTAGCTATGTGCTGACCTTCTTGAAGTTTGGCAAACTTTGGTTTTTCTTCTTCGTCTTGGTTACCAATTTGAACCATTGGGCCATATCTTCCAATTCTTGTAATTACTTTTCTACCAGATTTGGGATCAACGCCTAACTCTCTTTCACCCGAAGCTCTTTCAGCTGTTTCGAGCGTCGTTTCAACATCTTTATGGAATGGCAAATAAAATTCTTTCACCATCGTGTTCCACTGCTTCTCTCCTCTCGCAATTTCATCAAATTCTTTTTCCACTCTTGCAGTAAAGGTGTAATCCATTACATTTTCGAAATGCTCAACAAGAAAATCATTTACAACGATTCCGATATCGGTAGGGAACAATTTATTTTTCTCTGCACCGGTTATCTCTGTTTGAGTGTTTCCCTCAATCTTATCGTCTTTAAGAACGAGCAATCTGTATTCTCTTTCTTTTCCGTCAGTAGTTTTCTTTTCTACATATCCCCTTTTCTGAATTGTAGAAATTGTTGGAGCGTATGTAGACGGACGTCCAATACCCTGCTCTTCCATTTTCTTCACCAAACTCGCTTCTGTGTATCTGGCTGGATGATGAGTAAATCTTTCTGTCGAAATCAATTCGTCTAAATCCAAGACTTGCTCAACAGACAACGGAGGCAACATGCCTTTTTGAATTTCTTCATCCTCTTCTTCTTTCGATTCTAAATAAACTTTAAGAAATCCGTCGAAGATTAAAACTTCTCCTTGTGCATTTAATATGCTTTCCGAATTAGAAATATTGATTTTAACCGTCGTTCTCTCCAATTGGGCATCCGACATTTGAGATGAGATGGTTCTTTTCCAAATCAAATCATACAATCTTTCCATTCCGCTATCTCCTTCGTAGCTGTTTACATGCATTTCCGTTGGCCTAATGGCCTCGTGCGCCTCTTGTGCCGACTTATTCTTATTAATATACTGTTTTGGATTCGCATAATCCGAACCATAATTTTTAATGATCGCATCTTTTGTGCCATCAATAGCATCTTGAGAAAGATTCACAGAATCCGTTCTCATATATGTAATTTTTCCTTCCTCGTACAACTTCTGCGCAACCGTCATTGTTTGCGAAACGGAAAAACCTAGTTTCCTACTGGCCTCTTGCTGTAATGTAGAAGTAGTAAATGGTGCCGAAGGAGTCTTTTTTCCCGGCCTTGTATCAATATCCTGAATTGTAAAGCTAGAACCAGTACACTCCTCTAAAAGTTTTTTTGCTTCTTCTATCGTCTCTAACTTTTTAGGAAGCTCTGCCTTAAGCACAGCGCCATCTTTTAAGTTAAAGTTAGCTACCACTCTAAAGTAAGGTTTTGAATCAAATCCTATAATCTCTTGTTCTCTTTCTACAATTATTCTAACCGCAACCGACTGAACTCTACCTGCGGACAAAGACGGTTTTATTTTTTTCCAAAGAATCGGAGAAAGCTCAAAACCAACCAATCTATCTAATACTCTTCTTGCTTGCTGAGCATCTACAAGTTTAGTATCGATTTTTCTTGGTGATTCGATTGCATTAAGAATTGCTTTTTTCGTGATTTCGTGAAAAACAATCCTTTTTGTTTGTTCTTCTTTTAGCTCAAGCGCCTCTAATAAGTGCCAAGAAATAGCCTCCCCCTCGCGATCCTCATCCGTCGCTAACCAGATAGTTTCGGCTTTCTTAGAATACTTTTTCAACTCATCTACCACCTTCTGCTTTTCCTCCGAAACTGCATAAGTTGGTTCAAAGTTGTTGTCGACATCTATCGCCAATCCTTTGCCTGCCAGGTCCCTTACATGGCCAAAGCACGACTTTACAATATAATCTTTCCCTAAAAAACCCTCTATGGTTTTTGCCTTTGCAGGTGACTCAACAATTACTAAATTTTTAGCCATCTATTCTGTTTTGCTTCTTCTTTACACTCAATCAAAAACTAAGGTTATCTCCCCCTAATTACGATTTTAAAATTGTGCAAATATATTATTAATCTTTTCGATTTATTATTCATTAATTTCAAAATACTAAAAACACTTTGTTAAAATCTTTCTAAACCCCTTTATTTAAAGGCCATACCAAACCCCTGTCAATTTGTCATAAATTTATTTTTTTCGTACTTTTGCACGCTTAATTAGATAAAATGAGTCACGAAGAAGAAAGAAAATTACTTGACGAAGCACGGCAAGGAGAAGTTCTTGAAATGCCAAATAACGAATCGACAGATAAAAAAGTTAAAAAAGTTTATTTAGAGAGTTATGGCTGTCAAATGAATTTTGCGGATAGCGAAATTGTAGCATCCATCTTAGCTAAGGACGGGTATATAACTACAAAAAACATCGATGAATCGGATGTTGTTTTTCTGAATACTTGTGCCATTAGAGATAATGCAGAACAAAAAATAAGAAACAGGTTAAGAGACTTCCAGAAAATAAAGAAAAGAAACCCTGGAATGATAGTAGGCATGCTGGGATGTATGGCCGAACGCTTAAAGCACAACGTTTTAGAGGAAGAAAAATCTGTTGATTTAGTAGTTGGACCAGATGCCTACCGCGATCTCCCAAATCTTATTAAGGAAGTTGAAGGCGGACATAAATCTGTTAATGTACTCTTGTCTAGAGAAGAAACTTATGCCGACATTAATCCTGTGCGATTAGATTCTAACGGCGTTTCTGCTTTTATATCTATCATGAGGGGATGCGACAACATGTGTTCTTTTTGTGTTGTTCCTTTTACGCGAGGACGAGAAAGAAGTAGAGATCCACATTCGATTATTAAAGAAGCACAAGAGTTAGTAAACAACGGATATAAAGAGGTTACGCTACTAGGCCAAAACGTTGACTCTTATAAGTGGACTGAAGAAGATTCGGAAGAAAAAGTAAATTTTTCGCAATTACTTAAAATAGTAGCGGCCATTGATTCGTCTTTAAGGGTAAGGTTTTCTACCTCACACCCGAAGGACATGACCGACGACGTATTATATGCCATGGCAGAACATCATAACATTTGCGATTACATTCACTTACCTGTTCAATCTGGGAGTTCGAGGTTATTAGATTTAATGAACCGAGGTTATACTAGGGAGTGGTACCAAGAAAGAATTGACTCTATTAGAAGGATTATTCCGGGTTGTGGCATCTCTACAGATATTATAACTGGGTTTTGTTCAGAATCGGATGAGGATCATCAGGAGACATTAGAAGTAATGCGCTATTCGGGATACGACTTTGCTTACATGTTTAAGTATTCTGAACGACCAAACACTGCTGCTGCAAAAAAACTCACCGACGATGTACCAGAGGCGGTTAAGCAAAAAAGGTTGGAAGATGTAATTAAGATGCAACACGACCTTTCTTTTGAAAGTAATAAGATTGATCTCGGCAAAACCTTCGAAGTTTTAATTGAAGGCACTTCTAAGAGATCTGCAGAAAAATTATATGGAAGGAGCTCGCAAAGTAAAGTTGTGGTGTTTCCGAAAGGGGATCATCAAAAAGGTGATTATGTTCATGTAAAAATTACAGACTGTACTTCTGGAACTTTAATTGGTGAGGTAGTACATCCTTCTACGCCAAGGCTACAAAGCACGAAGAAATAATATAAATATGGATCTTCAGCAAATAAAACAACGATTCGGAATTATTGGTGGTTCGCCTAAATTGAACCATGCAATTGGCATAGCGACACAAGTTGCCCCAACCGATATTTCTGTACTTATTAATGGAGAAAGTGGAACAGGAAAAGAAGTTTTCCCTCAAATCATTCATCACCTTAGCGCCAGAAAGCATGGCCCATATATAGCAGTAAACTGTGGTGCTATACCTGATGGCACTATTGATTCGGAATTATTCGGACACGAAAAAGGTGCCTTTACCGGAGCGCACGAATCGAGAAAAGGATACTTTGAAGTAGCTGATGGTGGAACTTTATTTTTAGATGAAGTGGCAGAATTACCGCTTCAAACTCAGGTTAGATTACTTAGAGTGCTCGAAACTGGCGAGTTTATTAAAGTGGGTTCATCTAAAGTGATTAAATCCAATATAAGGGTCGTTGCCGCTACAAACATTAATGTAAATGAGGCCATATCTAAAGGAAGATTTAGAGAAGATTTATATTACAGATTGAACACTGTTCCAATTCAAATTCCACCTTTAAGAGACAGAAGAGAAGACATTAACTTGTTATTTAGAAAATTCTCGGCCGATTTCGCCGAGAAATATCGAATGCCTGCTGTAAGATTAAATGAGAACGCTCAGAAATCTTTGGCCTCGTTTCCATGGCCTGGAAATGTGCGGCAATTAAAGAATGTTACCGAGCAAATATCTGTAGTTGAAGAAGAAAGAGATATTACTTTAGAAATTTTGGCTAAATATTTGCCGTCTCATCAAAATTCTAAATTGCCTATGGTAATTGGAGATAGCAAAGCTGGATCGGATTTTTCGGAAAGGGAGATTCTATATAAGGTGCTTTTCGATATGAAAAAGGACATGACAAAACTTAAAAAGATTGTTTTAGACTTAGTTGAAAAAGGTGTTGATCCCATGGTACATGAGGATAATGCCACTATTATCAAGAAACTTTATCAGCAAGTTGATATTCCTAACGAGCCTTTAGAGCCTGTTGTAATGCAAAGCAGCAACCTCGACAACCTCGACAACCTCGATCATTCGGAACAATACCATGAGCCAGAAGAGATAATAGAAGAGTCGCTATCGTTAGAAGAAAGAGAAAAAGAATTGATTATTAAAGCCCTTACAAAACATAAAGGGAAAAGGAAGTACGCTTCTGAAGAATTGGGCATCTCTGAAAGAACTTTATACCGAAAGATTAAAGAATACGATTTAAACTAATTGTAAAATTGAAAAATTATATCTCAATAGCTTTTATCATTCTATCATCATTTTTATTAAATGGTTGTGGTGTTTATTCTTTTACAGGAGGTTCACTTGGCCCTGAAACTCAAAGTGTTTCCATATTCTATTTTGAAAATTACGCAGCTCAAGCACCCCCTACCCTTAGTCAAACTTTTACAGAATCGCTTAAGGATAGGTTTATGAATCAAACTTCTTTAGATTTATTAAAGGAAGATGGCGATTTACATTTTGAAGGGGCAATTACGACCTTTAGTGTTAAACCTATCGCTATAAAAAGTACCGACATTGCTGCTTACAACAGACTTACGATTACTGTTAAAGTTAAATTTGTTAATTCAAATAATGAAGAAGAGAATTTCGAAAAGAGTTTATCAAAATATGCAGATTACAGCAGTGATCAAGATATTAGCTCTGTAGAAGACGACTTAATTGAGGAAATAAATGATCAATTGATTCAGGTTATATTTGATATGACCGTTAACAACTGGTAATGAAAAAAGAACAGTTTATAGATTTTGTTAAAGCTCCTCATCAACTTAATGATGAGAGTTCTACCGAAATTAAAAAACTGGTTGACGATTTCCCATATTGTCAGTTGGCACAAGTTCTTTATGCCAAAAACTTACACGATATAGACAGTGTAAATTATAATACTCAACTTAAAATAGCCTCTGCATATAGCTCCGACAGAGAACAGCTTTACAGGTTAATTATGCGAGAACCATTGGGCAGAACCATTTCGAACATTGAGGAGGTTATTGCTAATGAAATACCTGATGCTATTAAAATTGAAGTTGAGGAAGAGGTTAAAGAAATAAGCAAAGACGAAAATATTACAGAAGTTGAGAAAGACATTTTAACGGAAGCAATTAGTGCTTCTATCACGTTAGAAGCCGATGCTTATTCGGAAGCCAATATTGAAAAGAAAAAGGTTATCAAAGAACTACCTATAACAGGTAAGGTGGCCAAGAAAGAATTGAGATCTTTTAATGATTGGCTTAAGCATTTTCCTCAAAACAAAGAAAGTATCAACGTCGAGAAGTCTAAAACTGACTTAATCGATAATTTTCTTGGAGACGACAACAAAGATGCTGAGAAGAAAACGGAATTCTTCTCCCCTGTAAACATAGCAAGGCTAAGCGTTATTGAAGATGAAAGCTTTGTAACAGAAACTTTAGCGAAAATTTACATCGGACAAGGCAGTTACAGCAAAGCAGTTAAGGCTTTTAAGCAATTAATGGTGAGAAATCCATCAAAAAGCAGTTATTTTGCAAGCCAAATTGAGAAAATAGAAAATCTAAAAGATAAATAATGGCTACATTAATAACAGTTGCAACAATGATAGTGTGTGTGCTTTTAGCACTAGTTATACTTGTTCAGAATTCTAAAGGCGGTGGATTAGCTTCTAACTTTTCTTCAGGCAATCAAATTATGAGCGTTAAGAAAACAGCGGACACTTTAGAAAATGCTACATGGGGACTTGCAATGGGCTTACTCGTTTTGAGTTTGGTTTCTGCAATGGTTCTTAGTAAAGGAGATATTATAGAAGATGAATCTAAATTAAAAGATGTATACGAGAGCGCTCCTATTGTACCAACTCAATCTCAACAAATCCCTGCGACTCCAACTCCTCAATAGAAGTAATTAATCACTTTTAATTTATGTCAGGTTGTCATTAAATCCCTGACAAAATCAAGATTAATAGGACATTTTGTCCCAATAGTAGACACAATTTCAAATGGCACAAAAAATGAGACCGCAATTGCTCTTGATATTTGCAAGAAGAAATTATTACAACGTTAAATTAAATCAAAGTTAAAATGGCTTTAAAAATTACACCATTAGCTGACCGAGTGTTAGTAGAAGTTGCTGCAGCTGAAGTAAAAACTTCAAGCGGAATTATTATTCCTGATACAGCTCAAGAAAAACCTCAAAAAGGAAAAGTGGTAGCAGTAGGTTCTGGTAAGAAGGACGAACCAATGACTGTGAAAGTTGGAAATACTGTATTGTACGGAAAGTATTCTGGAACAGAACTTACAGTAGAGGGTAAAGAGTATTTGATGATGCGTGAGGCTGATATCATCGCAATCATTTAACAACATTAATAATAACTAAATAAAATAAAATGGCGAAAAGTATAACGTTTAATACGGATGCGCGCGAACAACTTAAAAAAGGTGTTGACGCATTGGCTAATGCTGTAAAAGTAACATTAGGACCAAAGGGAAGAAATGTTGTTATCGACAGAAAATTTGGAGCACCAAACATTACTAAAGATGGTGTAACTGTTGCAAAAGAAATTGAATTGGCTAATCCTATTGAGAACATGGGAGCTCAAATGGTAAAAGAAGTTGCTTCTAAAACCAACGATGTTGCTGGTGATGGTACTACTACTGCTACTGTAATTGCTCAAGCTATTGTTGAAACAGGAATCAAAAACGTTGCTTCTGGTGCAAATCCAATGGATATTAAAAGAGGAATCGACAAGGCTGTTAAAGCTGCTGTAGCGAGCCTACACAAGCAAGCTACTAGCGTTAAGGAGGACTCTGATAAAATACGTCAGGTTGCTACTATATCTGCTAACAACGATGAAGCTATCGGTAGCTTAATCGCTGAAGCAATGGGCAAAGTGAAAAAAGAAGGTGTTGTAACTGTTGAAGAAGCTAAAGGAACTGAAACAACTGTTGATGTTGTTGAAGGAATGCAATTCGATAGAGGTTACCTTTCTCCTTATTTCGTAACCAACCCAGAAAAAATGACTGTTGAGTTGGAAAACCCTTACGTTTTAATCTACGACAAGAAGATTTCTACGATGAAGGATTTACTTCCTGTATTAGAGAAAACTTCTCAAACGGGTAAAGGTCTTTTAATTATTGCTGAAGACATCGATGGTGAAGCTCTTGCTACTTTAGTAGTAAACAAAATTAGAGGTTCGTTGAAAGTTGCTGCTGTTAAGGCTCCTGGATTTGGTGACAGAAGAAAAGAAATGTTGGAAGATATCGCTGTTTTAACTGGTGGTACTGTTGTTTCTGAAGAAAGAGGATTTAAATTGGAAGCTGCTGATTTATCTATGTTGGGTTCTGCTGAAAAAATCGCTATTGATAAAGACAACACAACTATTGTTAATGGTGGTGGTAAAAGCACAGCTATCAAAGCTAGAGTTACTCAAATTAGATCTCAAATAGAATCTTCTACATCTGATTACGACAAAGAGAAATTGCAAGAAAGATTAGCTAAGTTAGCTGGTGGTGTTGCTGTTCTTTATGTTGGTGCAACTACAGAAGTTGAGATGAAAGAAAAGAAAGATAGAGTTGATGATGCATTAAATGCAACTAAAGCTGCTGTTGAAGAAGGTATCATCCCTGGTGGTGGTGTTGCTTACATTAGAGCAATAAAAGAAGTAGAAAAAGTAGAAGGCGAAAATGCAGACCAAGATACTGGTATCGCAATTATCGTTAAAGCTTTACAAGCTCCTTTAAAACAAATCGTTTCTAACGCTGGCGAAGAAGGCTCTGTAGTAGTTCAAAAAGTAATGGAAGGTAAAAAAGACTTCGGGTACAATGCTAGAACAGGTGTTTACGAAGACTTACTTTCTACTGGTGTAATCGATCCATGTAAAGTAGCTAGAGTTGCTTTAGAGAATGCTGGTTCTATTGCTGGTATGCTTTTAACAACTGAATGTGTTTTGGCTGATGAGCCAGAAGAGTCTGCTCCTGCTATGCCTCCTATGGGTGGTGGAATGGGCGGCATGATGTAATATCATCGCACAATTCTAAATAAGATTAGGCGCTTCCATTGGGAGCGCCTTTTTTTTTCTCTCCCCGCCATCTCTGACCAGAGAGGGAGCTGAATTCTGCCTTTAGTGGACATTGTGTCTGGATTCTTTTCTTGCTATATTTCCGTAGGCTTATGTACGATAGTGCTTCTTCAAAAAGCAACTTGGTGTAGTTACAACGTATCAGTGCTGGGAATTGCATCTAGTATAAGATCTTATTATTTCAGAGCTTTGCCTTTAAAGCAGAGAAAAATGAGAAATAGAAAAAGCTATTGTTCGACTGATATTTTAAATCATCTTCAAAACCAACGCAAATCGAA
>JABSPQ010000435.1 GCA_013214205.1 Flavobacteriales bacterium | reverse complement strand
TTTAGCATATACTACCCACTGTTTTTTGTACAAAGTGTTCAGTAATGCTTCGAATCGATGAGTGTTTTTTAATTCAGCTATTCGACCCACAAGTAAAAGTTGATCATCCTTGTAAGCATCCTTTAATTTGCTCAAAAACTTACCTCTAAAAACACGAGAGAGTACCTTAACAGGTATAAAGAACTTCTTTCTAGATTTCATCCATTGTCCTGTTTGCTGATTTATACCACCACCAGTAACAATCATATGCACATGTGGATGCTCCATCAAGTTTTGTCCCCAAGTATGCAATACAGAGGTTATGCCAGGTGTAGCGCCCAAGTGTTTTTTGTCTTGAGCAAGCATAGTAACAGTTTCTGCCGCCGCTTTAAACAATATGGTATAGAGTACTTTTCTATTGATCAAACACAGCCTATTAAGCTCATGTGGGATTGTAAATACCAAATGAAAATAGTTAACTGGTAACAGATCCATTGATCTATTATCAACCCACTTTAATTGATTCATCCCTTGGCATTTTGGACAGTGCCTATTGCGACAAGAGTTGTAAGCACTTCTTTTGTGATTACAATTGGTACACTTATCAACATGTCCACCAAGCACACTAGTTCTACAAGTCTGTATTGCGCCCATCACTTTGTGATTAAATGAGTGCAGCTTGTTGCTGTTTTTAAAATCTTGCCCATACAGATTCATTATATCAGCTACTTCGTATTTGGGCTTACAGTATGCTTTCATGATACCGCGTCGATAGGACTTATTACTTGATCCAAACTGTGTTGCTGCACATGCACATACATACTACTAGTAGATATATGCGAATGTCCTAGCAAGCGTTGAATAACATAAATGCTAGTTCCTTGCTCCAATAAATGGGTAACAAAACTATGGCTGAGGGTATGGAAGGTTATCTTCTTTTTTACTCCCGCTTCTCTACAAGCTTTATGTAACACCTTACTAATACTGGTGGTGCTATATTGACTCCCCTTTGGTCCCCATCCTTCGAACAACCACTGCTTTGGTTGATAGGCTTTATAATATCTCCTAAGGGCTTCTAAAGCGGTTTGCGACAAAATTGTGTTTCTATCCTTTCTACCTTTTCCTCCAATAATCCTAATTTGCATTCGTTTGGAATCGATATGATCAGCTTTCAAATTAATTACTTCACCAATGCGTAACCCTGCAGAATAGCCAATCATCAGAATGGCTTTGTGTTTAATATTCTCTAATGCATGTACAATTGATAAGGCTTCCTGTTTTGAAAGCACAACAGGCAATTGTTTTTGCCTTTTAGATCGCTTAATATCTAATTTGTTCCAACCAATTTTCAACACATCACTATGCAGAATTTTAACCGCGCTAATGGTTTGGTTGGTAAAGGAAGTACTACAACTTTTTTCAATAATATAGTAATGCAAATAAGCCTTGATTTGCTCAATACTTATTTTATCCCAAGGGAGTTGGTAATAATTTGATAAGCTTTTTAAGCAACTTTGATAGGAGTTAATAGTTCGAACACTATAATTTCTGCGCTGCATTTCATGCAGCATTCTTTCTTGTAAAGATTTCATAATTGAAGATTTAGTTAAACATTAAAATCTGTTTAACTCCTTTACATGAAAATTGGATTAGAAAAAGGCTGGAAGAGCCAACGCTGAAAGCGTTTTAGTTCAACGTTCATATAAAAGACATGTCGTTTATATCTTAAATATGGATGTAAACGGTCATATGACCATTTTGTCCTTTTATCTATTTCTTTAACCTATTGTAAATCGCTGCGTATTTCTCTACGCCACTTTCTAGGTTATAATAATCTACTGCAGACTTTCTTAATTCTTCTTTGTCCAGTTTTTCGAGGTCGTCAATTTTGTCAATTATCTTTTTGTAGGTTTCCGAATCAAAAGAATCAACGAGTTCGCCCATGGTGTATTTTTCGAAAAGTCTTTCTTGGTCGCCTACATTCGTATTGGAAATAGCTGGAATTCCCATGCCTAAAATCTCTGCTAGCTTAGTGGCCGACGATCCTTTTTTAGAGTAAAGCGGCTTAATAAAGAACAATGAGATGTTACTTAAACTCAAGAGTAACGGCACTTCTTCCCGCTGACCAGATCTAACATATATGCCATCTGTTTTAACTTGGAGTTCTTTAGCTCTCAGTAAAATAATTGCTTCGTCTGTTCCGCTAATGAATAAGAATTGGGCATTGGGTTTCTTTTTTAGAAGCTCTTTGTAAAAAAGCAACATTTCGTCGAACATGTACCAAGTACCAATGGAACCAAGGTAGGAGATAGTAAACTCATCTGCTTTAATTCCAATTTCGTTTCTCAACTCATTAACTTTTACTTGATCTAAATTCTTGTAGGAGAAAAGATCTAAATCGGCGCAACACGGAATGATTGAAATTTCGGCAATATCTGATTTAAGGTTTTTCCACGATTTAATTTCCTGCTTACCTGTTTCTGTTAAACTTATAATGGCATCAGCATTTTCGAAGTAGTCAATTTCTAATTTTTTAAATAGGTTGTAGAGAGTACGGTGAATGAAATTGCTTTTGTCCCATAAGTTTCCGTCAATTCTTTCATCGGCCCAAAAGCCTCGCATATCGAAAATAAACTTGACACCTAGCTTTCTTTTTGCTTCCAAAGCTGCCTTTGCAGAAATATAACTTCTTGCATGTATTAGCTGAATAGAGCGCTCTTTACAAAGTTTAAGCGTTGTTTTTTTTAGTACCGATAAATTAATGAAAGATGAAACAAACTTGGGCGACGTGCGGAATTTAATAGGCTGCCAATCAATGTTGTTTGAGCTTAGGAGCTGGCTGATTTTTTCTTTGTGGTTTTTATAGTTCTCTACTTTTTCGCACGAAAGCAACGTAATCTGATGCCCTTTTTTACTGAGTCCAACTAAATATGGAATTACCTGCGACTGCCCCAATGGATCGGTCATGCCATCGTATGATATGTACAATACATTCATATCCGAAAATTAATCATAACCAATCAATCGAGAGAGTATATTGGAAAATAAATAAACTGTTGGTGAGGTCTTCTTATATTTACAAGAGCAATTACATTTATTGAATGAATATTTTTAGCATTTGGGATTTTATTCTAGGACCTATCTATTTAGGGATTGTCTTGGTGATTTTCAGGATTGTTAAGCAACAAAATGTCGAAACTAATTACGCTTATAGATACTTTATACCAGGCTTGTTAGCAAAGGTTGGAGGAGGATTAGGGCTTGTTGCTATTTATAGTATCGTTTATGGAAACGGAGATACAATAGCTTATTACGAATCTGCTGTTGTATTGAGTAAGTTGTTGGTTACTAATTTTGATGGTTATGTAGACCTCATGCTAAATGGCAACACCACACAGAATTGGCAGTTGTTTAATGGTGAAATAGGATGGCCAAAGTGGTATTATTATAGAGATCCTCGAACTTTTATAGTTTGCCAGTTATATAGTCCGCTTGCTTTGTTGTCTTTTAATTCAATAATTGCCGTTACAATAGTGTCTGCAACCTTGTCGTTTTTGGGCGTTTGGAGGTTGTTTCTTACGTTTTGCGAAGTATATCCCAATCTGACAAAATATTTTGCCGTTGCATTTTTGTTTATTCCTTCGGTAGTTTTTTGGGGTTCGGGGCTATTAAAAGATACAATTACCTTCTCTGCTATGTGTTGGTTTGTTGCTTGTTTTTATTCTGTATTTATCAAGAAAAAGAATATCCTTTCAAATGTATTTATTGGTGCATGTGCAGTTATTACTATGCTAGCGATTAAACCGTATATCTTTATCGCCATTTTACCAGGTACACTTATATGGTTGTTTTACGGTAAAATTTCGAAGATTAGGAGCGCATTTTTAAGAACACTTGTTACTCCTATAATAGTAATAGTTGGAATAAGTGTATTTAGTTTTTTAATTCTTTCGATGGGAAGTTTGTTGGGGAGTTACTCAACTCAAAATGTTTTGAAAAAAGCTCAGACTACTCAAAGTGATTTAAAACGGGCGGAATATAAAGGACATGTCTATGATTTAGGAGAGTTTGACGGCAGTGCTTTAGGTGCTGCTGAAAAGGCGCCTCTGGCAATTTTAGCAGGTTTGTTTAGACCGTATGTGTGGGAAGCAGGGAATATGGTAATGCTGCTTTCTGGTTTGGAAAACCTGTTTCTAATGATGTTTTCAATTTATCTAATTGTCAAAATAGGACTATATAAATTGTTCCAAATAATAAAAGGATCGCCTCTACTGTTACTTTGTCTCGTATTTGTGCTGTTTTTCTCGTTTGCAATTGGCTTGGCTTCTGCCAATTTTGGATCGTTGGTGCGGTATAAGATTCCTTTAATTCCGTTTTTTGTTAGTGCGCTCTTTATTATATGGTCTACTCATACCGAAAAAAAGATGGAATGGGAAACAGGTATTGAAGAAGAAAACGAAGGAGGTACAGCTATTTAGCTTGTGCAACCCATTTGTGGAGCAAGATTAATGTCCAAATTCTGTTGTACAAATAATTGGCTCCATTTCTAAAGTCTTTCACGTAATTGTTTACTTCCTCGAATTTTACAATGTTCGCCTTCTCAACCGCTTCTTCAGATAAATAATCATCTATCAGAAAACTTAAATCGGTTAGTAACCATTCGTTTAAAGGAATGGAAAAGCCTTGTTTAGGTCGGTCGAAGAAAGCCTTTGGAATATAGTCGTAAAGGATGTCCTTTAAAATGTATTTAGTTTCTCCTTTAACCTCTTTGTATTTTTCGTTGATGTTTAGCACGTATTCAACAATTCTATGATCGAGTAGGGGTGTGCGTACTTCTAAGCCGTATTTCATGCTAGCTCGATCTACCTTTACCAGTAAATCATCTTTTAAATAATAATTGAGATCAAAAAGTGCTTGAGCTTCTTTTGCTGAAAGCGTTCTGCTTAAATCAACATTCGAATTTATTACATCAATGTTGTTTAAATCAGGCTCAACAAGAAGTGTCGAGAGCTCTTCTTCTGAAAAGTAATATTGTTCCTGAGAAAATATATGGCTTTTGAGGTTTGTATTGTTGCCCGAATTAAAGACTCCTGCTGCTCTTTTGGCCCTGTTGTTGCCCAAATTAAGTACAGAACTTATCGGTTTTTTTAAAGCTTTTATCAACGGCTTATTTAATCTGTCGGCCCATTTGTAAGCGCCATAGCCCATAAATAATTCGTCGCCTCCATCGCCCGATAAAACCATTTTTACCTCTTTACGCGCCAACTTAGAAACAATGCTCATTAAAAAAGCAGATGAATCTGCAAAAGGCTCATCGAAAGTTTCGATCATCGATGCCACCTGATCTTTAATGTCGGCAACACTCACCATTAATTCGTGGTGGTCGGTATTTAAATGTTCCGCAACTTGTTTTGCATACTGGGATTCGTCACGATTAGAATCTTTGATTCCTAGCGAAAAAGTTTTAACCGATTGGTCTATTTGAGATTGAGCCATGGCGGTAATTAAGCTCGAATCTATGCCACCACTTAGGAAGGTTCCATAGGGCACATCGCTTACCATTCGGTAACCAACAGCCGAATTGATTAATTTTTTGAGATTCGATTTCGTTTGGTCGTAATTGTCGGTATCCAAATTGCTAATTGCTTCATTCGGACTCCAAATTTGACTGATTTTTAATTCACCATCCTTGAAAATCCCAACGGCTCCAGCTGGAAATTTTTTGATGTTGTTGTAGATCGTTTCTGGCTCTGGAATGTAACCAAGGTGGAGGAAGCTAGAGATGGACGATTTATTGATTTCGAGGGAATCTTTAATTGAGGAATTGGCCGTTATCCCTTTGATTTCGGATGAAAAAGCAAAAGTGTTTTCGTTTTGGTAATAGAACAATGGCTTAATGCCGATTCTATCTCGAAACAGAAATAACTCCTCCGTTTGCTTGTCGAAAATGGCGAAATCGAACATGCCGTTGAGGTGTTGATAGCAATCTACACCCCATTTAATAAATGCTTGTAAAACAACCTCGGTGTCGGAAGTTGTCTTAAAATCAACGTTTAACTCTTCTTTAATCTCTTTAAAATTGTAAACCTCTCCATTGTAAACAATGGTGTAGCGCTCGTCTGCTGAGGTCATAGGTTGATTGGCGGCAGCAGAAGTATCGATGATGCTGAGGCGAGCATGTCCTAGGCCAACTTTGCCAATGATGGTGTGGTTTGTGAAATCTGGCCCACGGTGCTTAATGGCATCTACCATTTTGGCTAGCTCCTCTAAAGTAGGGGGCGTGTTAGAATTATATAAACCTACAATTCCACACATTACTTAATTGCGTTAATGATTTCTGCGAATTGCTTCGCTTGATTTTCTCTGAGGTAAAACTTCGCTTTGTCTTTATCTATTGTGAATGCCTCAGATGCTTCACCTGCTTTTTTCTTTTGGATGGCATCTAAAATAAACGCTTCAATTTTTTCTACAGAACCTAAGATCACGCCTCCTTTTAGGTCTGTTACAAATTTGTCCATCAACAAACCATCACCCGGAATTACCAAAATAGGATTCTGACATGCTACGTAATCAAATGTTTTGGCGTAAATGGCCGAATAACTTTTATCGGTAAGGGAGATTAAAAAGTCGGATTGCGCATTTAGTTGGTGGGCTTCTGTTTTGGGAATTCGGCCTGTGGTTTTTACAACGCCATCTAATGATTTGCTGTAATTCAAAACCCTTTGTTCTTGTGCCGGTTTGCCTGCAATTCCTATGAAATTAATGAGTACGTCGTCTTTCGAAATCTTGTCTTGTTTAATCAAGTTTGCAATAGCACTTAAAAATAATTCGGCATCTTGGCCAGGAGTGAGCGTTCCCATATGGGTTAACACCAATTGCGTTCCTGCGTTTTTTTTAGATTCGATAAACTTCCAAAACCCGTTGCTCACTAATTGTGGTTTTTTTCCGTGTGTTGCTTCCAACTTACCCGCCAAATAGGAGTCTACTGTAATTGTTTGATCGCAGGCTTGAATGTATTTCTTCTCAAAATGGAATTCATATCTATGCAGCAATGCGCCTAAAACACCCTCGTGCCCAACATGGTTGTGGTACCAGCCATCACGATAATCTGCGATCCATTTAATTCCGTATTTCTTTTTTAAGAGAAATCCATATTTAAAAAGTATGAATGGTTCACCGGTTGTAATAACAAAATCTACTTTGTTCTTGTTTAAATATTCGTCTGCCTTTTGATGTAAAATACTGTGGGTATCAAACTTCGAATTAACAAACGACAGCATTCTATAAGAAAGTGTGGCCGCTTTACGAAATAGCTTTCTACCATCAGCTCCATATTTCTCAAACATGCGTTGTGGAAGCAAAGTATGATTGGGAACACGAATTAATTCTCCTTCGGTCGCCTCTAAATACTCCATTAAACTGGTAGACTCTGCATCGAGTTTACCCCAGTCCTTGGTGATTACAGTAACATCATGACCAAATTTTTTGAAATAGGCAAACCAGCTAAAAGGTCGTTCTGCACCAATGGAATTTAAAGGAGGAAAGTCGTTGCAGATGATGAGTACCTTCAAACCTAGATGCTTTTAATAACGTTGCAAACATGCTCAATTTCTTCACGTTTCATATAGGGAAACATCGGCAAGGAGATAATATTTTCGGTGTAAGCAGTGGCTACGGGGAAATCTGATGCGCTGTAATTGCTTGCCTTATAGGCTTCTAAAAGCGGCAGGGTAGTGGGGTAATGAATGCCGTAACCGATTTCTTCTTTGTTGAATGCTTCAATTAAAGCTGGCCTGTTTTCTGTTTGAATCACATATAAATGAAACACATGCTTTGCGTTTTCTGAAACCTGTGGGAGAATAACATTAGTACCCGAAAGCAAATCAGTATAAATTGCAGCACTTTCAATTCTGCTCGTATTGGTAGCATCTAATTGTTTTAGTTTAACCCCAAGTACGGCAGCGTTTATGGTGTCCATACGGCTGTTGCGGCCTTCTATTTTGTGGTCGTGTTTTTTAGCCTGACCATGGTTGGCAATTCTCCGTGCAGTTTCTGCAATTTTATCATTGTTGGTTACCATGCAACCCGCGTCGCCAAAAGCGCCAAGGTTTTTGCCCGGGTAAAAACTAAAGCTGGCTGCATCGCCAATTGTTCCAATCTTTTTGCCTTTGTATAGTGCGCCATGAGCTTGAGCGCAATCTTCTATTACTATTAGGTTGTGCTTTTTTGCAATCGACATTATTTCGTCCATTTCGGCCGGGTGACCATAAATATGAACAGGGATAATTGCTTTGGTTTTGCTCGTTATTTTTTCTTCAATCTTGGTTGCATCAATGGTATACCTATCGGGTAAAGTGTCGACAAAAACAGGTTTGGCTCCATTAGAGGAAACAGCTTCGGAAGTAGAGATCCAACTATGGGCTGGAACAATAACTTCGTCGTTTGGGCCAATATTAAACGATTTCAAAAGAATTTCAATCGAATCGGTTCCGTTGGCACAAGCCACACAATTAGAAAGGTCTAAAAAGCTGGCGAAATCTTTTTCGAAATTCTTAACGTACGCACCACCAATAAAAGAAGTGTTGTCGATGCAATCTTTTACAACTTGGTTCAGCTCGTTTTCAATGCGCTGGTGCTGACGTTTCAGGTTTCCGAAATCTACTTTCATAATTAAATGCTGTGGGTTCAGATTAGATTCTTCGTACGCTTTTGTACATGTTTTCTATAATCTCCACTACTTTCATCCCTTCCGATGCAGTTGTTAAAATGTCTTGATTTCCTTCAAGGGCCTGGATTACATTGTTAATCAGTTTGTCGTGGTTTGACATAGAACCTTGATAAAATCCATAGTTATTAGCTGGTGCCGAAGTGGTGATGTTTTCGATATCGAAGCCGTTTGTTTTCTGAAATTCGATTGCATTTAAATATTTTCCGCCAATTTTAATGGTGCCATTTTCTGCAAAAACAACAATAGAACCTTCCATGTTTTCTTGATAGCAAGATGTGGTGTAGTTCAAATTACCAATTGCGCCACTAGTAAAATTAAACGCTATGCTGCCCGAATCTTCAAAGTCGATGAGATCTCCGTGGCTGCAGTTTTTAATTACGCCACTAAAATTTTCCATGTCGCCAAAAAGGTAATAAGCTATGTCGATAAAATGGCTAAACTGTGTAAATAGGGTGCCACCGTCCAATTGCTGACTCCCTTTCCAATCGGAACTTTTATAATAATCCTCGTTTCTATTCCAAAAACAATTGACTCCTACAGAATAAATTTCGCCTAGTTTGCCCTCGTCAATTAAGTCTTTTAATTTTTTTACAGGCGGGTTAAACCTGTTTTGCTTTACTACAAAAAGCTTTTTATTGTTGGCATCGGAACTGGCTAGCATAGAGATACACTCCGCTTTGGTAAGTGCCATAGGCTTTTCCACCAATACATGTTTGCCAGCGTTTAAAGCTTTTACCGAAATTTCGCTGTGTAAGCCATTCGGAACACAAACATTAATAATGTCGATGGAATCGTTGGCTAAAAGTTCTTCTAAAGAATCGGCAGCAACCGTATTGTTGTCGGTGGCAAAAGTTTGGTTTACCTTTAGTTTATCGTCGTAGCAGGCTACAAGCTCACTTTGCGAATGCGCTATAATGTGCTCTGCATGGCGATTTCCAATTCTACCACATCCTACTATTCCAAACTTTATACTCATACCAATCTTCTGTTCTTGAAATTTAAATAGTTTTTACTTAGCACCCAAAATATTATACTTTATAAACCTATAAGGCGTACGAAAACGATTATAATAATTTAATATCGAAGGGTAATCTGTGTGTTCCTTTCTGGGTTCCTTCATCAATTTATCGAATTCGTTTTCCGAAAGTTTTAGCTTTTTAAGCACGTACGCTTTCTCTCTTTCTTCGTCGTCGGGTTTGTAAAGCGGTTTCTTAAGTTCTTCAAAAGCTTCGTCTCTAGTCATCTGCCCAGAACAAATCAAGGAGGATAAATGCGACTTCCTTTTATCTATTTTAAACTTAACAGGCAATATATAAGCCTGATAAAATTTGGTGAACAACGATTCGAAATGCTTGCCACCGTAGTCTATCCAGCCTAATTGGTCGGCAATGTATTTTTTTGCTTTGTCTTTTTCGTAATCGATGTAATCTAAAAAAGAGTGTTCGCTAATTCCTAAAATGTTGATGTAGTAATACCTTTTAATTAAACCTAAAGTTGGAAAAGTTTTTAGTGGAACCGTTCCGAATTTGCTGTGGATGCCTTTGATGTTAATCAAGTCATTTTTGTTGTGCACCCAGTATGAAGGCAAAATTCCTTCTGTAGACACATTCTGACCGTTTACGATGTGTTTAATCCCGTGTTTGCCTGCAAGTTTTAGAAGAACGGCAAAAATTGCGTGATCTGTCAGTTGCTCAATATCTACCACCGAAGCCCTGAGATAAGACACCTGTAAGTCTCTAAATTCCTCCCAGTTAATTACGTGTGTTAGTAAATCGATTGATAATTTATCTAAACAACTGGCAATGTTTTTTACTGAAATGTCGGAGTTCCAGCCGTTATCTAGATGAACAGCCAATGGTCTTAAGCCTAAATCTTTGGTTAAATAGGCAATGTAAGTACTGTCAACGCCACCGCTTACACCAATAATACAATCGTAAGTTTTGCCTTTGCCGTCTTTTTTAATCTGATCTACAATTTTTTGAAGTTCTGCTTTTTGATGCTCTTTTGGGATAACCCTTTTTCTCGAAACTTCATCGAATGCATAACAGTGGTTGCAAACACCTTGTTGGTCGAAAGTGATGAAAGGGTCGTCGGCCTTTCCCAGAACGCACTTGGTGCAAATCAAACTTTCTTTTTCTTCTGTCATGTGTAAACTTGTAGGTCTTTCTAAATTAATTCTTTTAGGCGATTATTCGGTCTTTAAGCGATTTGTAAATTTTAGCGGGATGATGATTTTCTTCTAAAGCTTTATTGGCTTGCATGCCCAATTTCATTCTTAGCGACTGATCCTTAATTAATTCTAATAATGCCATCTGCCATTCTTCGTCGGAATTAACAAACAGAATGCTTTCTTTATTTTTCAGAAATGGCGTTACTCCTACAGCGCTTCCGACAATTGGCAAACCGGCAGCCATGTATTCTAAAACCTTTAAGGCCATTTTTCCTTTTGAAGTTTCGTTGTTGTTACCGGGAGGATAAATTGCGATGTCGGCCTGGGAAAGCAATTCGTAAAAATTTGATTTCTGCCAAACATGATGTTCCACTTTTAAGCTTCCCATATTGGGTGCTTCTGGGCAAAATGCCACTATTTTAATCGGATGTAATTTTGAAACTGCCTCTAAAGTACTTTTGATATGCTCCAAATTCTTGCTGTTTTCGGAGTTGCCCGACCAGAAAATAGTTGTTTCGTTATCGATGGAATAGTCTTGTTTAATGGCGTAAGGATCGGGATCTAAAGCAATGGGGAGTACGGAAACATCCGAATGAATTTGCTGGAAGTAGCTTTTTAAATGATCGTTTACAACAGTTACTTTTTGAAAATATTGAACGGTTTGATTTACCAACGTTTCATTGTGAACGTAATCGGAATCGTAGAAATCTATGGTGGTGCTTTTGTTGAGCTTGTTGGCCAATCTTTCGAGGTACGGAAACTTTTGATCGGGATAAAACGGAAAGAACCCTCTTTGAACGTAAGCGTTTTTATAATTTCTGATTTGTAATACTTGTTTGAGGCGGGTCCAATATACCTTTTTGTAAATTTGATATTGCTCAGCTAAATTATCTTTCGAACTAAAAATCTCAAGGTTTACAGTTGATTCACAAGGGAAGAAAACGTGGTACGATATTTTGTCTTCATCAAAGTAAGTTAGAAACTGTTGGAATCGAACAATTGCTCCTGGGTTGTCTTGCGGTACATAAGGGTAAAAAGCAACGTCTTTTGTTCTAAACGTTGAGAACAGAAAGCTAAAGTGATAACACAACGAGGCCAATGCATTCACCAAAAAAACATTGGCAAGAAGCAAGAGGTATTGAAGGCGCTCTGAGGTTTTATTCACGGCTTATTACTTTGGTTGTTTAGTTTTATACACGCTAAAACTGTTGTCGAATTCGTACACTTTTTCAAGTTTTCTCACAATACATTTTTCACAATACAAAGAGTCGACAACCGAGTTGTATTGGCTGGTAATAACGTAATCTACCGAATTGTTGATGCGGGTTAAATCAATTGTTTTTTCGGCCAGCTCATAATTGTTCGATAGGGTATCAACTGTGTTAAGAGGGAGCTTTTTATTAATGGTGTAGAAAAAGGAAAGTTCGAAAAGGCTCAATTGTGTTTTTCCATAATCGGGTTCGCTGCCAAGGAAACGATGTGAAACCATTTTTTTGAGGCTAGATTCAAATGCTTTTGGTGGCACTTTAAAATATTTCAGGGATTCGAAAAGTCTGTCGGTACGTTCCCGTATTCCAACCTGACTCCTTCCTCTAACAGGGTTAAATGTTTTTAGATGTGTGTAAACAGGGAGGTGCAGAATCAATTCGGGATCTAACGTTAAAAACACTTCGTTTTTATTAGTGTTTTCGTTGAGCCATTCCGAGAGTTTTAAAACACCATTTTTGTCGTGGTAATAATTAGATTTTTTGGCCGCGTAATTAATCTGATTGGTGGCCGACGCAAATGTGATGATGATGATGGCAGTGAACCAAAACAAGTTATTCTGAAAAGCGATGCTGACTAAATTAGTGAAGAAGTTGTCTTTGATTTTTATAGGACGATATGTGGTGTGGCTGAAACCAATGGCAAAACTTTTTCTATAATGTGCTTCTCTAAAATATGCGAATACCAACAGACTTGCGGAAAGAAAGTATGGAATTGCGCCACCACGATAAAAAACTCTGTCGGAAAAGAAGCCACCATTAATTAAATTGGAAAGCAAATAAGCCAATGCTACACCACACAAAATTGTAAAATGAAAATTGGTTGCTACAGATTTCTTTTTAAATGGTGATGAGCCATATAGCAGAGCAATGATAAATGTAAAAGAAGTTAAGGTGGAAATAATCCGGAGCCTTGTGTTGTATGGCATGGTGGAGATCATATTGAAAAGATCTTGGTAGTATTCGTTCGGATTTAAATAGGGTTGAAGCAACTGCCAAAACGAATAGGACGAAAGAACCACAGCTACTGCAACAAACGGAATAATCTCTTTCGATTTTTTCCAACTGAAAAAGAATCCTGCTAAAACAATGCTGTAGCCAACATAAATTAGAATGGGGTAGGTGTATGCCAGTGCGGTTAAAGAGGCTGTAAAGAAAATTCCGAGGCTGATTCGTTTTGCTTTATTAATGTTGCTGATAAAGAAATAATAGGAGAGGGTAAACAACATTAAAATCACGTTGGTGGTTAAAATGTTTGGTGTGCGGAAAAACTCATTTCCAGCAATGGGATTTAAGGAAAGTGGAATTTTCCAGCCTGTTCCAATATGAGCCATGCTCCAATAGATTCCTTGCAGAACCTGTGGAAACACCCAAGTGCTCGAAAATCCGTAGAAAAGGATGGAGAATAGTGCAAGGAAAATAGCGATCAAATTTCGCTTTAGAAACTGCATGAGAATTAGGTAGATCAGCAAAAAATTAACTGCTGGCCAAATAATAAAATTGATTGCATACACTTCGTTGATATCTGAAGTGAACAAACCGCCAACGCTTGCCAATAAATAACTAACAAATAAAGTGACAGATATATGGGTGATGTTTCCGTCTTTTTCAATCACATCCGATTCGGTAAAAGGGATGTCGCCTTCAACGATTTTTTTAATGTGAGCGTAGTAGTGATAGTCGTCGCTGGCTGCACCAGCACCGTATTTAATGGCTTGGTAATGGAAGTTGGGATCGCTTTCTGATCTTGCATTATTGAACAGTGTTGCGCAGCTAAATATAAAACTGATGACACATGCAAAAACAAATGCGAGCCAATGATTAGTTACAAACCGAATGAATTTATTCAGGACTTCCAAAGTTGAAATCTAAATTTCGTTACCGCCATTAGGTAAGATATGAATAATGGAATGAATTCTGATTTGCTTTTGCCTTTTCTTCTAGTAATGTACATTACAGGATGTTCGGTGGCTGAGATGCTTTTTTGCTGAGCAAAGTAGAGCAAGCGGAAATAGTAGTCGCCATAGCCCCCAAAAATCTTGGATTGATCGAGTTGGTTTAGAGCCGATTTTTTAATGATAAAAAAACCTGCGAGGGTGTCTTGGAGCTGTGTGCCCAGCATTATTTTAATGAACCAACTAAAGCACCAGCTGGCAAAATAGCGCCTTTTGTCTTCCATGCCACCGCTTGGTTCAAATCTCGAACCACTCACTATATCATACGTTTCGGCAAGTTGAAGCATCGGGTTGATCTCTTTGGGATCGTGGCTGAAATCGGTGTCCATTATTAAAATCCGTTCACCAATTGCCAAATTAATACCGTGCTGAATGGAGTAGGCCAATCCTTTATTTTCTGTACGGAGCACCATTTTAACATTCGAGTTTTCTTTGAATGCCGTTTCTACAAGTCTGCTTGTACCATCTGGGCTGTTGTCGTCTACAACAATTATCTCGTAGGTTTTGTTGGTTGGCAGTTGTTCTATTATTGCGTTTACTAGGTCGACAATATTGCCGGCTTCGTTGTAGGTTGGAAGAATAACAGACAGTTGAACCATGTTTGGTGTTAATCTTTTAGCTTTTAAATATTGCTATTGATCTTTGGCAACCAGTTCGGCGTAGGTGTATTTATGAATGATTTTTCCTTTTGAAAGTTCATAAATTTCATCGCAAAACTTCAAAGAACTTATTCTGTGCGCAATGGAAATAATTGTTATTCCCGAATCGGATAATTTTTGAATGGTGTCTAAAATCTCAGATTCAACTTTAGAATCTAACGAACTTGTTGCTTCATCAAAAATCAACAATTTGGGGTTTTTATAGAGCGCACGTGCAATAGCAATTCTTTGTCTTTGTCCGCCCGAAATTTTACCACCAAACTCACCAACATTAGTATCAACCCCTTTAGGCAGCCCTTCAATAAACTCTTCTAACCTAGCTTGCTTAATGCTGTCGTTGAGTTTATCCATGTCAATTTCTTCCATAGGAAAGCCAAAAGCAATGTTTTCGGCAAGACTGGCATCCAGTAAATAAGAGTCTTGTTGAACGTAGCCTATTAGATTTCTCCATGCTGGAATGTTCTCGCTTGTTAACGTTTTACCATCAACTTTAACCTCTCCGGTGTGATCGTCGATCAATCTTAAAATAATATTAACCAGCGTAGTTTTCCCCGATCCTGAAGAACCGATGAGACCAATGCTGCTTTTCTTTTTAATGGTTAAACTGAAATCGGTTAAAACGTCGTCGTATTTTTCAGGATATTTAAAACCTATGTTTTCCAATTCAATTGATTCATTGAAAGACAATTCCGAAATATTATCAGGATTGTACGACGGGCCTTTTACCTTATAAGGATCTTCCTTTTCTAAAATATCGAGTATAAAACTAGAATTTTTGATTCTGAGAATTGCCGTCATAATTCTGTTTGCCGAAGGCATAATTCGGTAGGCTGCAACAGTAAAAAGAAGAAGGAAACTAACGAGTTCTTCGCGGTCTCTGCCAGTAATAATAAAATAAGCGAAAAGTGTTCCTATAAAGCCAATGGAGGCCATTTCGATGATTCTGACCGGGAATAATTCGAGTACGTAAACCTTGGTGAGTAATTCGTAAAAACGATGAATAGACTTGCTGCATCGCTGAACAAAATAGTTTTCTCGGTTGGTTAGTTTAACATCTACATAACCATGAATGGCCTCAAAAATAGTTTTGTAAGTTTTGGGTGCTGTGTTACTTCTTTCCTCACCGTAAGCTGCCAACTTTACTTTTACCTTGTTGTAAAAATACCCTAACAGAGGGATGAAGATGGCTAAGATGATGGCGAAAACTTTAAAATCGACAGTAAGAATTCCTATTCCAATTAAAATAACTACAAATGCTTCGGAAGTTAAAGAGATCATTGGGAGAATAATTCCCATTGAAAATTCGGTAGGAATAGTACCAACGTCTCTAGTGATGAGGTTAGAATTGGTGTTTTTGTAAAACTGATAGCTGTAGTTGATGTATTTTTTGAATTGTTGCTTGGTAAGATCTGCTGCAACACCATTCGAAAATTTCGTTTGAATGTAATTGATTACAATGCCCAATACATTCTTTATAATAAATACAGTAACCATTACGCCTATTAAGAAAAGGAGGAATTGGTCTTCGTTTTTAAATCCCACAAAGTTGTAAAAACCTCTGAGATACTTGTTGGTATGGATAAGCGAGTTGTTGTTGGCCATTGAGATAAGCGGAAGAATTACCGCTAAACCAATTACTTCAACAAAGCCATTTCCTAGAATTAAAAAAAGCACTTTAATGGCTTGCTTTCTTTGGGCTGCACTGAGGAATTTAGAAACGCCTCTGAAGGTATTAGCGTAAATGTTGTTAAGAAATAGTTTCTTCACTTTTTAAGTTGCCGTGCGCAATAGTCGCCTAACGCATTTGTTGTTTGTTAATTTGCAAGTTAGCCAAAAGCGAAGGATTCTTATTTCTATTAGGGAAATTATTTGATGGGGGGGGAGGTTGCGATTTTTTAACGGTATTTTTGAATAAATTTTTTTAGCAAGTTCTAGTTCACTGTTTAACTTAGTGTTTGAGATAATTATGCCGATTATAAAGGTAATTCATTACAGTAGACTAGACACATTGCGATTTTTCGCATTTTTCTTGGTTTTTTGGATGCACGCTTTTTCAGTATCTTTTTCAAACATATCAAGTGATGATTTTATTCAATCAATAATTGATAAAATAATGTATACCGGCCCCATTGGTGTACATCTGTTTTTTGTTTTAAGTGGTTTCCTCATTACACACTTAATGGTTTCGGAGGAAAAAGTTTCCGGAAAATTTAATTTATGGCATTTTTATTTGAGGCGTGTTCTAAGAATTTGGCCTTTGTATTACTTAGTTATGATTCTTGGGATTTTTGTATTACCAAGTTTTGTAAACACATTTACTTTCGATGGAAGTATAATAAAGAATTTATTGTTTTGGAATAATTTCGACTCCACTCATCATGCCATCAATGTGGGGGTAGCATGGAGTGTTGCGATTGAAGAACAATTTTATCTGGTTTGGCCATTAGTTTTTCTCCTCTTAAAGAATAAAAAAGCTTTAATACTAGGTTGTTTTACTCTTTTTATTCTATCGGTATTATTTATAATTAACAACCCAATAGAATCTAATTACCATACGTTTGGTAACGTTACTTATTTGATGAGTGGATGCATTGGTGCATTGCTATTTTCTGAATATAAAGTTCAATTTGAAAATAGTGTAGTAGCAAAATCAAAAGCTCTTCCAATACTCATTATAGTCACCGTTTTCTTTGTATTGATTCCAATAATTAATAATGATTTACTCATTCTATCAGTAGTATTTCTTCCAATTTGCTATATGAATATTATTTTCAACTTGGTAATAAATAATAGTGAAAAAGTAAGTTTTTTTTCAAAGCTAGGTAAGTACACTTATGGTATGTATTTATATCATATAACGGTAATAATACTTGTAAGAATAGTTTTCGATAAATTGAATGCTGACTATTTCAACGATCCATTGGTGAATATCTTAGTGTCCTTAATTTCTTTGGCAATAACGATTGTGATCTCTATTTTCTCATATAACTATTTTGAAAAATATTTTTTAAAAATAAAATCAAAATTTTCGCCTGTGAAAACACGATTGTAAACGGCTCCAATATTAGATTAATTAGTAATTTGAATTTTAAATTTATTGAAGCCATTTATGTCAGAATTGGGAACAGCCGACTCGCAAGAAGAAAAAGTAAAAGAATACTTTAATAATCGCACCCGGGAATGGGATTCTATTTACTCTGTAAAGGATTTGCCTTCGATAATTATCCAGCAGCGCAAAAATCACGTTTTTAAATATGTAGACTCTTTGAATTTGGAGAAGGGAGCTAGGGCACTGGATATTGGTTGTGGTGCAGGTTTAACTTCGGTTGAGCTGTTGAAGCGAGGGCATAAGGTAGTTGCCATAGACGTGTCGGAAAACATGGTTGATTTAGCTCGGAAAAATTGTGCTAAACTTGGATTAGCCGATAATGGGACGTTTGAAATAGGAAATGTTGATGGCATCGATCATGCGGATAATTCTTTCGATTTGGTTGTTGCTATGGGACTTATCGAATATTTGGATTGGGATCGATGGGCTGTTCAAGAGATGCATAGGGTGCTTAAGCCTGGCGGACATTTAATTGTTACTGTACCAACTAAGTTCAGGTTTCATCACTTTTTTAGTCCTAAAGATTTACTGCCAATTATAAAGCAGGTTCTAAATAGGGTGTTTAAACTTAAAGGAAATGCCAAGCATTTGGCTAATGGAGAATTTAAAAGAACATTATACCGATCTACCACAGTAAAGACAATGCTGACGAGACTTGATTTTTCGATTGAAAAAGATGTGTCTCATGGTTACGGTCCATTTTTTCCTTTAGGCAAATCGGGCTGGTTAACTTTGAAAATTGATGAGGGATTAAATTTTTTAGCCGAAAGAAAAATGATTCCATTCGTTTCTACCATGGGGTGCAATTACATTGTATTGGGTAAGAAAAGAATTCAATCGGTAGAAATAGGCAAGCGACATATCTTCGAAAACATAGAAAGTCATTTGAATAGTTTTGAATCGAAACACAAAGAGTTATTGTCTTCTCGCGATAATTGGATTTCAGATCACCCTGAATACGCTAATCAAGAAATTAAGAATTTTGATCCATCGGCATATGCCGGAGAAAATGCTGTGGTTTTATCGCCACATCCAGATGATGAAACAATTGGATGCGGTGGAGCAATGATAAAGCTACTAGCCAGTGATGCAAAGGTAACGGTGATTCAGATGACTGATGGAAACGATACTTTGTCGTTGGTGGATGCACCGCCAGAAATAGGCAGTACTATTAGGTTAAAGGAAGCGGATGACATTGCGGAGGTTTTACAGTTAACAGAACAGGTTTTATTGAAAGCTAGTGCTATTGGATACAAATACGAAGACAGTCATGCTGAGAAGTTTTTAGAAGTATTAGAACGCAATAAACCCAAATTGATATTTGTTCCATTTATCAACGATCCGCATCATGCGCATGTTTCTGCCAATTTAATTTTAGTTGAGGCGCTTAAACGTTCAAGTTTAATCTTGGATGATATAACCATTTTGAGCTATGAGGTTTGGAGCTGTGTGCCGACTAATGTATTTTGCGAAATTGATAATGAGTTCGATAAGAAATGCGAGGCGTTAATGAAGTTTAGAACCGCAATGAAAGTGGAAGACTATGTTAGCAATTGTAAGGAAATCAACGCCTATCACAGTTATAAGCTATTTAAGAAAAAAGGATTTTCAGAAGTGTTTTTTAGTTTAAATGGAACTGAATATTTGAACTTAGTGGAAAATGAAATGAAGAGAAAGGATTAGTTTTTTAGAAGTTGAATATAAATTGAAGCAAGATTAAAAAACAGAATGGAAAAACTCCTGTTTTTAGTAGTATCCGATTCTCCTTACAGTTACTCTGGAGATGAATTTCTGCGCACAGAATTAACGTACCTGTCGGATGTTTATCAGCAATTTATAATCGTTCACAATAATTCTAAGCCCATACCTGATAAGGAAGTTCCTGAAAATACGAAAGAGATCTATTTCCCTTACCAGTTAGGACAATTCGAAAAAATATTTGCGCTCATGCAGGTTTTTACTCCCTTGTTTTGGGATGAACTGTCTAATATTAAAAAGAATAAAAGGCTTACAATTTCGATTGGCATGATTAAAACTTTGCTGATTTCATTGTACAATTCTAAGAAGTTTGCCTCGCATATTAAAATGTTATACGATTTGTACAAAAAAGATAACGATGTACACATATATAGCTACTGGTGCAACGATATGGCTTTGGGAACTGCAATGTTTCATAAAGAAAATCCCGAGGCAATTTGCTTTGCAAAAGGTCATGGTTCAGATATATATCATGAAGCTACAGCGCTTAAATATTTGCCATGCAGAAGTTTCTTAGCGAATAATCTTACTGCTCTTTTTGCCATATCAGAATATGGTAAAACGTATATGGAAAGTGATTGGGGTAATGTGTCGGAAGCTAACATTCGTTTAGCCAAATTGGGAATAAAAAACCAGCTCCCTTTTAAGGAGAGGGTCCGCAAAGGCGTGGTTAAGATGATGAGTTGTTCAAATGTTATTCCTTTAAAGAGAGTTGATTTAATTATTAGAGCCTTATGCTTAATTGACGATATCGAAATTGAATGGACCCATGTTGGAATAGGACCTTTAAAAGAGGATATGGAGGAGTTAGCTGCTAACCTTTTACAGAATGGAAAGATTCGATTCAACTTTAAAGGCAAGATAGGCAACGCGGAGGTGTTTGATCTTTATTCTTCCGAGCAACCCGATATTTTTATCAATGTGAGTACAACAGAAGGAATTCCTGTTTCGATAATGGAAGCTATGAGTTTCGGAATTCCGTGTATTGCTACTAAGGTTGGTGGTACTTCCGAAATTGTGAATGATACTAATGGTTACTTAATACCTGCTGATCCTTCGCCTAAAGAAGTGGCTGATAAAATTAAAGAAGTAATAGCTGATGGCGGAAAGAAAAGCAAATCTGCTTACGCTACTTGGAATGAGCAATATAATGCAGACAATAACTTTGCTGAGTTGGTAAAGTACCTTAAGGCGAGTTAGCGAATTATTTCTTTGTAAAAATCGATGTATTCTAATGCTTTGGTTTTAATGTCGTATTTGGCACTTTTCTCTTTCCCATTCTCCGAGAACTCTTTATACAAGCCTTTTCTAATTACAATTTCTCGAATTCTTGTGGCAAACAACTTGGCGTCTTGTTGATCGATAAAAAAGCCATTTACAAAATCTACTACTAGACCTTTGTTCCCTAATCCGTTTAGCGTTACAATGGGTAAACCAGCTGCCATTGCTTCTAAAAATACCAAGCCAAATGGTTCGTACCACGCGGAATGCAGGTATATGTCACTTTCCCAGAGCCATTCCTCTACATTGTCTACAATCCCCGGAAACTTAATGTAGTCTTCGAGATAGTAATCTTTTACTTTTTGCTGAACTTGGGGTCTTAGTTCGCCGTCTCCCAATAATGTGATTTCAAAATTGACATTCAGTTTTAACAATTCTTTAGCGATGTCTACAATGAACGTTTGATTCTTCTTTTCTGCAAAACTCCCGATATTGATTATTCTGATTTTTTGATTGGCCTGAATCGATTTGGGATTGGGATTGTAGAATTTGTCGAAGTTGAATCCGTATTCCAAGAGTCTTACTTTTTTAGCTGTTTTGGGCGGTAAAACTTCTTTGTAATAGGCGTAGGTGTGCTCCGAATTCGCCACAAAGTGAGTTGCAGATCGGTTGTATTTTTTTGTAACTAATTGCCATTTTTCTATGTAATTCAGCAGTAGTTGTTTGCTAAATAGGGTAGCCATAGAAAAGTTTTGCAACTGAATCATATTGTCGTGGCCGTGTGTAACAAATACGATTCCTGGATCTACTCGCTGTACCGTTATAAATTCGCCCAAAAACCTGTTTGAATGGATAATGTGGGGTTTGAACTCGTCAATAATTTCGTGGTAAATTCGAGTGTAAGGTTTTTTAAATAAAGAATTGGGTTCGTACTCCAGAAAACGAACGTTCATAGCCTCCGATGTGCTTTCGTAAGCATTGTCGGGTCCCAAAGAACCAATAATGAATTCGATGTCATCGCGTTTTTGAAATTCGGCACATAAATCAGTTATAGCCCTTTCCGCACCTCCTTTCCCCAAATCAGTAATGGTATATAATACTCTGATTTTTTCCGTCATCAATTGGCTAATAATTTTCTAATTCGTGGTCTAATTCTGTACATCAAATTAACAAATAGTATGTTGATTGGGTTGAGGTTTTTTTCCCATTTGTTTTTATAGTGTTTAAAAACGTCCAGATTCGTTAGCTGATACAGTGCTTCCATCTGGGGAATGTGAACATTTTTTTGATAATATACTTTTACCAGTTCTTGCTTTTGCCTATCGTAAACAGACCAATATCCCACGTCGTATTTGCTAATGTTGTTTTTAAGTGATTCAATAGAATTTTCAACATCTGATTTTACCTCCTCGTTTTTAGAAACTCTTGCAAGGTCGTAGAGGCCAAAGAGGGCATAAATAAATCCGTTTAAAACATAGGAAGGTGAAACGGAAGGGTACTCTTCTAACCACAGGTAACCATTTTCGTCGTATCGTCTAGTTCCGCCATCTTTATATTCAATTTTTAAAAAATCATACGCACTTAAGGCGGTATCAAGTAAAGCTTGATTGTTGGTTATTTGATACATTCTTAAATAGAACGAAATAACTTCACCTTGAGTCATGGCCGATGTAAAGCCGGCCGCCAAACCATATTTTTCACAACTTTGCTGTTCGGGCCAAACGGTAGAGTTTTTAAAACTTGTTTTGTTGTTTTCAAACCACGCAAGCACAGCTTGCATAACGTCCATAAAATCTTGATTTTGATACTTGAGCCAAAGGTCATGAAGGATTAAACCATATTGCGCAATGTTAATAGGGTCGTAATATTCTTGATCTCCCCAGCCAACAGTAGGTACACCTTCATCATCGAACTCTCCATACTCATTGTTAAAATAGTCGACTATAGATGGAGTTAAATCAATATAATAAGCACCTAGTTTTTCGTTTAAAGAAGCATTTCCACATTTAATGTGAGTTTCTCTATTGTAATCTGCAGCAGTAAACACAGCGTTTTCCGTAGCTCGTCTTCCCCGTGGAAGTGTCAAATTCTGAAAATTGATGTCGCTAAATTTCATCTAATCTTTGTTGATTGGAGAGATTCCGTCGGCATTAATTACTATTCCATCTTTAACTTGATCTACGGTAGCATAGCAAATTTTTGTTTTGCCTTCCCAAGGTGCCTTGGTTCCATCGTGGCGCCAATAACTCGATTTAAAGTTCATAAAATGAATGTAGATAAACTTTCTATCGCCATCTCGGTTGTTGGTAACGTGGCCGTTTTTGTAGTACCATTCATCGGGCTGATCGCTGTTGAGCGAACCGTCTATCCAAGGCACAGGAAGGAAAGGAGTGGTGTACTGCTCCTTCATGTACATTTTTTTCTTCCGCTGTTTTTTCAGAAAACGGAAGAAACCGTTGTCAAAATTGGTGTTGAATTTCTCGTTGAACTTGTCGGGAATTGTCATGGTGTACGCGTTTGTAAAACACGTTTCGTCTACACCAACAAATTTGGGATTTTGAAATTTCTCTTCCCAACGATAGATGTTGTGGAACATGGTTCTGTTCCTGTCGTTGTTTTTAAATAGTGATAAATGCCCAGCAATTCGGGGTTCATGAGTAGATAGAACGTCGTACTTATCTAACAATTCATCTGTATAAAAACTACGGATGTCGCCAAAAAGCAAATCTAAATCTGTCCAGCCATAAAACTGATAATCAGCAAATAAGTCTTGGTGAATAAAACCTAACGCAGGACGCAGATCACACAGTTTAACGGGCGTTTCTGCACTCAAATTCAAGCCTAGTTTTTCGCCACACTCAGCTAAATATTCTTCAAAAACGATCTTCTTAAAAATGATGTTATCGGCCTCTACTAGCGTCGTATCGCAGTCGGTTAAAATGTAAAAATCTATTGTAGGGTTGTTTTTTAAACTTTCGAAATAGACTTCAATCCAGTCGGGCCAAGCGCCAAAGAAGAAAGAGTAAATGGCTATTTTATGCTTCAATTTAGCTTGAAAAGTTTTTATAATCGTTTTCCAGGTATTCCTTCAAAGTAACTTTCCAATCGCGCATGGTATCAACTTTTCTTAGTTGGAGCTTCTTGTTGTTCAACGTTTCGCTTCCTGGCCTTATAGCAAAGTAATCTTTCTTAAAATAATCAGAACTTACTTCGTTCAATTTAATCTTGTCTTGCAGATTGAGAATATTGAGTAATTCAGTTGCAACTTCTAACCGGCTAGTTTCGCCGGCGCAAACCATGTTGTACAATCCCCAGTATTCCTTTTGAAGTAAGGTTTTTACATTATTCGCGAAGTCGTGCGTGTAAGTTGGTGTCCCATTTTTATCGTTAACAACATACAATTCTTGTGCTCCATCCTTAAGTTGTTGCATTAACTTCTGAATGAATTTTTTGTCTTTTTTAGCACCGCCGCCCATCATCCAACCAGCTCTGCAAATTAAGTATCTGCTGGCATTTTCAATCACATATCTTTCGCCCATATACTTGGAACGGGCGTAAACTCCAAGTGGGTTAGGTGTATCCCAATCGTCGTAAAGATCCTTACCGCCGTCGAAAATTCCGGCGGTAGAAATGTAAAGTAAACGGATGTCGAGTTTGTTGGAAATGTTTACAGCATTTTCAACCGCTATAGTGTTAGTAGAGTAAGCGTCGTCGGAATTGAGTTCGCAATATTCTAAATCGGTGTGCGCGCCTAAATGGAACAAGTAATCAGGTTGAAATTGTTGAACGTCTTTAAAATACGCCTCGTAATCTCTAAAATCCATGTAGGACAGCCATTCGGCATTGAGGTCGATGTCGGTACATTTAATTTCGAAATCGTCGTTAAACTGCTTGTGAAACGCATCTCCCAACATTCCACCACAACCTGCTATGTATATTTTTTTCCTCATTTCAGTTTTTCTACGACCCTCGGTTCACTTTGTTTTTGACCTCCTTAACAAATTTAACATGATACGGTTGATATAAAAGTAGAATCGCGATAAAATATGTTGAATCAATTTGATTGCAAATCGCTTTTCATAATCTTGGTGAAAATTATTGCTCCTTCGTGGTTTAGATGTGCATGATCTGACCACATTTTATATGATTTCAATTCTTGGTTTTTATTCACCACATCGTAGTAATTGTAAAGAGGCACTTGAATGCTTTTAAAATATTTTTGGAGTGTCATATCTCGTCCTTCCATAGGGATCGGGTTAAGTATAGGCGAGATGAAGCAGAGTAATGTTATGTTATTTGATTTGCAAAGTTCGTTTAGCTCTTCGATTAGCTTTTGTTTATGAAGGTTTATACTTGGAGCTAATGCATTGTTGTTTGCTCCTTTGGTGGCGTTAATACTCGAAACAACATTAATACTGTCTCTAGTTGTTGCAGGTCTGCTAACGTATCCATCTGCAGGAATCGCGTGTGCTTTACTCTTAATTCTGTTGTTGGTGATGCTCATTATTTTTCCATTCCATTTGTAGGAAGAAAATAAATATTTGACATTTTCGAAATAGGAGAGGCGGTTTATTTTTGATTTAATCCATTCATTTTTGTCGTAGTAATATTTTAGATGCTGAATGTCGCGTTCGGAAGGAGTTTTGGGATAGAAAAGTTCAGTCAATTCTAAATTAAGGAGAATCGTATCGATGGCTAAGTTTTCATTGTTTACCAATTGATTGATGAGGCCAGCATGGAAAATCAGCGACATTCCATTGTGAGATAGATTGTAATTGTTGTTTCCAAGCTCTGATGTTACAACGTGATGCGCGCACCGGGAATTGCCCACAGCTAGGATGGAAACTTGCTTGTAATTATTGAGGAGGTAATTGGTCTTTCCACCAGATTGCCCTGTAATTAGTCCTTTGTAAAGAGACGTCATAACCGCTGAGATGATTTGATCGCCAATAAAAACTAGCAGTAGAAAAATGATGATATGTTTTGCAGTTTTCATTGCCGTTAGAATTGGAAA
Organism: Flavobacteriales bacterium; assembly: GCA_013214205.1. GTDB lineage: Bacteria > Bacteroidota > Bacteroidia > DT-38 > DT-38 > DT-38. Next base: position 48,652 of record JABSPQ010000435.1, on the reverse strand, counting down.
TATATAAACTGACTGCCCTCGGAGATTCCGAAAATCAGAATAAAGAGGGATAAAACTACCTTGAGCGCAATTAACTTTACGCGGTTCTGCTCTGGATTAGGATCTCTAAGATTGAGTTTTTTAAAGACAAAAACTTCAAGCAAAAAGAACAGGGCTGTGGATATTACAATAGTCGCAAAAACACTGGTATCTCTTATTTCTAGATTAAAAAAGTATTCGACTGTGAAAATTTTATCGATGATGCTGATGGCTTTATCAAATGTTTCGGCTCTAAAGAAAACCCATGTAAAACAGATTAAATGAAAGACTAAAACGGTGCTCAATCCCTTAATCAACATCGACTGTTTTTCTATGAATGAGTGGTACTTAAGCTTCTTTTCAATTGCTAAGTAAACACCGTTTAGCAAGCCCCAAATTAAATAATTCCATGCTGCTCCATGCCACAAACCGCCTAATAACATGGTGATTATTAAGTTGCGGTACATACTTGTTTTACCACCTTTATTACCGCCTAGCGGTATGTAGAGGTAGTCTCTTAGCCATGTAGAAAGCGAAATATGCCAACGCCTCCAAAACTCGGTAATGGATTTAGAAAAGTAGGGCTGTTTGAAATTCTCCATCAAATCGTAGCCTAAAATTCTTGCACAGCCAATTGCAATATCCGTGTAACCCGAGAAGTCGCAATAAATTTGAATAGCGAATAAATAGGTGGCAAATAGTAGTGTAAAGCCAGTTTGTGAGTCGTGTGTAATGTAAATGGTATCCACATAAATAGCAATAGTATCTGCTACAACCACCTTTTTAAAAAAGCCGATAATCACTTGGGTTAATCCGTTTACAAAATTGTTGTATTGAAATTTATTCTTGTTTTCTTTCAACTGTGGTAATAGGCTACTGGCACGCTCTATAGGGCCTGCAACCAATTGAGGAAAGAAGGATACATAGAGGGCAAACTTGCCAAGATGGCGTTCGCACTTAATTTTTCCTTGGTAAATTTCAATAGAATAGGAAAGTGTTTGAAAAGTATAGAAGGAAATTCCCATTGGTAAAATAAGATCGGCCAGCGGAATAGATGTGTCGGCTAATTCGTTGAAAGTAAAGGTGAGTAAGTCGAGGTATTTGAAAATAACGAGCAAACCAAGGTTGGAAAAAAGGCTGACAAGTAAGTAGGGGAGCCTCTCTTTTTTTGTTTCTAGCTCCGACATTTTTAGCCCGACCATGTAGTCGATACCAGTAGAAAAAATAATGAGAATGATGTATTCCCATTTCCAATACATGTAAAAGAAATAACTACATGCTAGTAAAAGAATCCAACGGTGCTTTGGCTTTGATGCGAAATACAGGAGGGCAACAACACAGAAAAATATTAAAAAATCTATAGAATTAAAAAGCATTTAGTTCTGTAGTTGATTATTCTCGGTTTTATTGGAAGCTGTGTTAATCAATGCAAATTTTGATTTCAACTTCAAAAATGGTCTTTCAAAATAATTAAATGAAAGATAGCCAAGTAACATGGTTAACCCAAAAGAAATTGCTGGCTGTATCATTAGGTCGACTAAAAATGGATTGTTTTCAGGTAGGCCAGTTAACTTGATAAGGTTGTGTACGATAAAATTTGAGATAGTGTGCAACAAGTAAAGGCCATAGGTTAGGGTGCCAATGTAGCTGAGGGTTTTGAATTTGCCCATTTTAATCACCGAATTATCGCAGAAACATTGTTCGAAAATTACAAAGGCCATAAACAAAGAAACGAATACCAAATGCCCAGTTCCCCAGACAGTACACATGTAGATGTTGGATAGGCCAAGGATGTAAATAACAAATATAACAGGCTTTTTAAGCGCTTTTAGTTTATAATATAAACTGTATTTATTGAAGCTCATGGTGGCTAAAAAACCTCCAAAAGAAAGATCTGACATACTGCCGAAAGTGTGGTTGTATTTAAGGTCGAAGAACTCCATAGATATGTGAGAAGCTGCCCATATGGTAAGGCACAAAGGGGTATAATATTTGGGTTTTACAATGGTTAATAGGAGGGGCCAAATGAGGTAAAACTGTTCTTCAACAGCAAGCGACCAAGTTACTCCAAGGCCAGACCCATATGGGAGTCCGTTGCTGATTTGATCGAAGTTACTTAGAAAAAGCAGGTATTTCCAAAGGGTTGCTGTTTCAACGTATGGTTCGGTAATGACAAAGCTTCTTATGATAGGAAAAACGAAAAAACCGAAAATTACAACGGCATAAAAGAGCGGCCAAATTCGTAATAAACGCCTCATGTAAAATTTGCCGATGTTAATTTTATTGTGTGTTTCTCTTTCTGCAAGTAATAAGTAGGTGATTAAAAATCCGCTTAAACAAAAGAAGAATGGAACGCCTAAACCTGCAGGACTCGTAGTGATTTCGATGATGTAAAATATGGATGAGTTTTTTACTTCCGTATTAAAAGTGAAAATACCGTGGTGAAGGAAGATCCCTAGGAAAGCGATAAACCTTAATCCATCGAGATTTTCAAAAAATACCTTTTTCATATTTTGTTATTATATCAATACGCTTTTTATCGTATTGATTACCACTTGTTGATCGTCTTCATTTAGATCGAAGTAAAGAGGTAATCGAAGAAGTGAATCAGCAAAATGATCGCAATTCTCTAGCACTCTACCGTCGTGTTTGTGAGCGTAAAATACACTTTGGTGTAAAGGCAAATAGTGGAATACAGCCAGAACATCTACTGCTTTTAAAGCGTTTATTATTTCTGTTCGTTCTTTAATATCGGCACACGTTAAATAAAACAGATGAGCGTTATTGCTAGCGTAATCAGGTGTTTGCGGTAATTTGATTTTCGACCGATTTGGTAGGCTTGAAAAAGCATCGTGATAATTTCTCCAAAGCTTTTTCCTGATGGATTGAATTTTATCCAAGCTTTCTAGCTGTGCAAAAAGAAATGCCGATATCACTTCCGAAGGCAGAAATGAAGAACCAATATCTATCCAGCCATACTTATCTATTTCTCCTCTGAAAAATGCCGCACGGTTGGTTCCTTTTTCCCAAATTATTTCGGCACGCTCAACAAAAGCTTCATCGTTAATAACCAGCATACCACCTTCGCCACTGATGATGTTTTTTGTTTCGTGAAACGAGAAAGTTCCAAAATGCCCAATGCCTCCAAGTGGCTTGCCTTTGTAATAGGAATCAATAGCCTGTGCTGCATCTTCTATCACAAACAGGTTGTGCCTATTGGCAATATCCATAATTAAGTCCATGTCGCAAGCAATGCCAGCATAATGAACCACAACGATGGCCTTGGTTTTAGGCGTAATTAATGCCTCTATTTTAGAAGGATCAATGTTGGGGTTATCTGCATAGCTATCGGCAAAAACAATTTTGGCTCCTTTTAACACAAAGGCATTCGCCGACGAAACAAATGTGTACGAAGGAATAATTACTTCGTCGTTTGGCTCAATGTTTATTAATATCGAAGTCATTTCGAGCGCATCGGTACAGGAAGTCGTTAACAAACATTTTCTAAAGCCATACTTCTCTTCAAAAAACTTATGACACTTTTTTGTGAAATCACCATTGCCCGAAATTTTGCCAGATTGAACCGCCTGTTCTATGTATTTGGTTTCGTTCCCAGTAAGAAAAGGCTTGTTAAAAGGAATTCTCATGAAAAGCGGATTCTAAATTTTTCTAGTGGAAGTACTGATTCGTTGTTATCGTCGTAAGTGGCATTGGTGATTTTTAAAAGTCCTTTTGCACAAACAACTACGGGACAACCATCTTTGGAGAAGATCACTTTGCCACAATCTCTATTCATAATTTCAACGTCATCGACTAACTCTGCGTTTTGGATTCTAATAGTTCTATCACCAATTCGAGTAGATGCTCCTAGATAAGGGAATCCCACAGCATCGATAAAGCGAATTATGTCGTCGGCATTCTGATTCCATATGATGTTGAGGTCTTCATTGTCTCTCCATAAAGAATAGGAAGCCTCCTGCTCGTTTTGCGGAGTTGCTTCAATGTGTTGGTTCGATTCGATGTTTTGGAACAGTTCATTAATCAATTGGGAATACATGTCTCCAATTTTTTGAATGGCATCGTTAATTTTGATTGGGTATGTAATATCTATAGATTCTTGCGAAATGATATCACCTCTATCATATTCTTCACTTGCAAAAAGGAGCGTAGCGCCTATTATAGGTTCGTGGTTAATTAGTTGATTTACTGTTGGAGCAAAACCTCTGTATTTTGGGAGCAGCGAATCGTGTACAACAATTAATTTAGTATTGCTGTCGGTTTTTATCATCCATCTCCAAGAAATTGCAATGGCGTATTGGGAAGTGATGTTTGGTGCTGATTTTCTTTCTGATAACTTTATTCCGTTAGTTGTAGCTGCTGAAATTATTTGATCGGAAAAGTCGTTTTGTACATTTTTATCTCTCCCAAGTACAATCTGATCAATCATATTTGAATGTCCCACTTTTATCAGTTCATGCAAAACGATAAACCCTTTTTCCGACATTAAAAATAAAGTGATACTACTCATCTAGATTAATTTTTTGGTCGATAATAAAGGTCGGGCGGTCTTTAACTCTGTCGAAAGTTTTGCCGATGTAAATACCCATAATCCCCAAAATAAAAATAATTAAACCCGCAAGGAACCAGATAGAAATAACCAAACTTGCGAATCCAAGCACAACTATTTTGCCCATTGCATAAAGGTATAAATAGTATAGACCTGTTAGAAATGCAATAAAAGAAATGCTAAAACCCAGTTGCATTGTGAGTCTTAAAGGTTTGTCGGAAAAAGCTATAATGTTGTTTACCGCTAACGTTATAAGAGATCCCCAAGAGTAAGATGATTCGTTATCGGGGCTGTTGCTATGTTCTACATCAATTTTTGTTTTCGAAAAACCAACCCATTGCACCATTGTGGGAAAGTAACGTACGTGATCTTTCATCGAAAGAATTGCTGTTATTACTTTTTGATGATAAATTCCAAAATTGGCAATTGTTTCGTCTTGTTCGCTGTCGGTTAAATAACCGAAAAGGCTGTAAAAAAGCTTGGATGATAATTTCTTTAAAAAGCCATCTTGTCTGTTTACACGTCTGGCAAATACAATATCGAATCCCTCTTCGGCCTTTTTAAACAAGCGCGGAATTTCTTCGGGCTGATCTTGCAAATCGCAGTCTAATACTACAATCCAATCCCCTTTGGCTAACGATAAACCTGCTGTAATGGCATAATGTTGTCCGAAATTACGACTCAATTTTACGCCTTTTACTTTGGCGTTTTGCTGGCAGGCAGCTTGAATTTCATCCCACGAATTATCCTTGCTACCATCTTCAACCAAAATGATTTCGAAGTCGTTTGTGAGGCTCGAAACAGAAGTGGTAATTCGTTGAACAAGTTCTTGAACTAATTTTTCTCCTAAATATACTGGGCTAACTACCGATATCTTCATTTAGATGTTATAGAGTTCTGTATTTGTTTAGTTGTTTCAATCGGGTTTCCCTTTTTGTATTCTATAAAGCTAGGAATAGTTACTACTTAAATAAACAAACTTTTAGTTAATACTTATAGGAGGCAATCATTTTGACACGTTCGATGTTACCTTCAACAGCACCTTATCGTAAGTGTCTGTAACCATAAAGCTAAAACTTATTATTAGAAAAGGATAAATGGGCAGCAAGTATCTCAGCTCCACGTACCTAAATAATAGGAGGGTTAAGGCCGCCATTAGCACAACCACGGGTGTAAGCAATAAAAGTTTACTCGCCTTACCCAATTTAGAAAATACTACAAAATAGAGGAGGCTAAGGTAGAAGAGCGAATTGAGGATGTAGGTTATAGATTTTGCAATGAATTGAAAAGGACTCAAGTTTCTATCTGCTGGATTAAAGGCAGCTATATTGTGCAGCACACTATTAAAGATTACTTCTTTGCAGGTAATAAGGGGAGTTAAGACGTAATATCGGATGGGTGAATTATTTATGTATGAATTCTTTAAGGCATTAAACTCATTAAAAACTTTCATTTCGCATGGCAGGGTCATTTTGTCTTTTCGTATTGCGGAGGGGTGATTTACATTGTAGGCGTTTTTATCGACGAAACAATTGTTCATTGATATTAGTGCGTTTTTTAGTTGGCTTTTAGTATAGCCAGAATAGGCTGACTCTGGCCATTCTGCCAAATATGCATCTAATATTTCAATGTTTTTTTCGGGCTCATTATTAATAATATTGGGTTCTAATTTATGAAATAAGTTTTCTGGTGGCACGTTCGCTGGGTTGGTCCAGCAGCCAGTTAAAAAACGTAATTCAATTGCGCCTTTACCATATTGCATGGGCGCTTCGTGATAGAATTTTTCTGCAATAATTAGCTCATTTGTAATGGCGTAGTTTCTAATTACCCAAGGTGAAATAGTTAGGACAAAACTCAATGCGTACACAACAATGGTTTTAGATTTTTGTTTAAAGTTGTTTGCTAAACCTTGGTTGTAAAAGAGCAGGTAGGCGCCAATTCCGAGAATAATTACGCCAGATGTAGCTCTGGTTAAAAAGCTTAATGCACAAATAATTCCACATAAAATGATGTCTGATTTTTTTTGCTCTCGTACAAATCGTGCGAAAAAAAACAATGATAGTACAACTAAAAAAGGGAAGAGGCTTTCTGTTATTGTGAAGTAGCAGTAGGAATAAATAAATGGGTTGATGGCATATGTGTATCCCGTTATTATTGCCCATTTTTTATTTTTAAAAAGGTAAAATACCGACATGGCTAGTAAAACGGACGAGAGTGCAAACAGTAAGGTTTGCCCGTATGGGATGAGGTAATGCGCTGTTTTTTCTCCGAAAACAAAATAAAATGCACCGTAAAATAGTGGGTATCCAGGTGTTCGCCTTACCATCATTTCAGGCTCGCTCGGGTCGCTAGTAAATCCTTTGCCGTCCATTAGGTTTTGCATTTGTGGCAGGTAAAAAGAATTATCGTTCGACCAAATGGTGCTCTCGTGCACCAAACTTGTTGTGTTGGATGTATTGTTGGTAGGGTTGACAGAACGAATATGAGCTAGGTTAAATTCGTTTGCCGATATGGAGATCAGCAGCGATGCTATGAAAATGTAAATTAATTGTTTCCTATCCATTCAACCACAAGTTAATTATAGCTCGATAATTTTGACCTGATTTCATCAATATTTTCGTCTATCATATAATAATTATCAGGGCATGTGATGTTGTACAGCGCCTTGGTTTTTAGATATTCTTCGTGGTAAGGTTTTAAAATGGCATTGATTTTTTCGTGGTTGGCTAGTAAATCTAGTTGATTGAGGTAACTCGTTCTCATAGTTGAGCCGGAGAACAATTGTTCAGAAAATAGGTAAAGGCCATTATTCGAATCGTGCGGCCAGTGATTCTCGTCTCCTGATTTTGCATTTTTTAATAAGTTCATTCTTCCCATATCGTACCCGATAGGTTCTAATAGTTGATTTTGAGGGTTAAAATAAAATCGGAAGTTGGTTAACAATGCAGGGTGTTGATTGCCCATAATGGTGTTGATGGCAAAAAATTTACCCATTTTATTTAAGTCGAAAACTTCGATTGCGGTTAATTCTCCACGTCTAAACGAATCTAATTTGTTAATCGCGATTTTAGAATCTGTATTCCAATCTTTGTATTTATCAGTTTTGAAATTGTAGCTTTTAAGAGGAGCAGAGTGATAGTTTTTCTGATAAGCAGCGTCTATAACTACTTGATCTTGATTTTTCCAATCCACGCTTTCCCAGTATTCATCGTACACAAATTTAACGATAGGCCCAGGCGGGCGGTTTTGCCTAACTAGAAGAGGTGAATCAAAAAACTCTTCAACGCAGTAACGGGGAAATACTTTTCCGTTTAAGCCAAATTTGATGAAATCGTATTGGAGGTTTAAAACATCAGCGGAATTAAGCAAAGCACCGTAGTAATAATCAACATAAAAGCCTCTTTGCGCACTCAACTGAATTGAAAAAACGCGCATACCATTTATTGATTGCGTGGAGTCTTTTAAAACAATCCGAAAAGACCATTTAATAGGTCGGCTCCAATGGCTGTTCATCATTCCTTTAAGCTTAACCTTTACCTTATACTCAGTGTTGTTTAGCGTAAGTTTGGCTTTTACATAAGGCTGGTTATCGTCTGTTAAAATTCCTCGTTCAATTGCTTTCTCCCTGCATTTTTGGAGGGTTTTCATGCCTTTGTCGTTAATTTCTAAATGAAAAACGCCGGCCAAGTTATTTTCATCTAAGTCTTCAGCCATCATTCTGGCAACCCCCGACAGGAGGTTTGAAAGAACAGGGTTTCTGTTCATGTTGTAAGTAATGGTATCTCTATGCGACGAACCCTTGGGCAAAGAAATCCACACAACAACCAATAGAATTGTAAGTAGAATTAGAGAAAAAACAATTGCTTTTTTCATGCTTATAAAACTAAAGAAATAAGTCAGTCGTTTTTAATTCGTTCTGTTGAAAGCATTTCTCCTGTGCCTAACTCGAGTTTTTGCACAATGTTGAATCCGTTTTCTTCAATCGTTTTCTTTATGAAATTTGAATTGAAAAAAGAATAGTTCCTCACGTTTAAAAAACTAAAAACACTTCGAACTATATTAAATACATTATCGCTTTTAAGATAATTGAAGAGTAACTTATTGGTTTGTGGCATTAAGTTTTTTACGACAATATTAAAGTTATCGATGTATGGTAAAACTCCAATGCAAAGCACCAAATCAACCTTTGGAATAGGAGCGGAGCCAATTTCTTGTAGAATTAATTGACATCTATTTAGTTCTTCTTCGTTCAGTTTCGCCTTGGTTAAATCTAATGCCGCTTGCGCAAAATCGGTAGCTATTACCTTGGCGCCTTTTTGTAAAAGAGTTTTTGTGTAAAGGCCAGAACCACAGCCAATGTCGGCCACCAACATGCCAGCCGAAACATTTTTATCGATGTACTCGAGAATAAACAGATTTCGTTTTGTCATCTGTTCTTTCTCCAGCGGGAAAATAAATTTCTTATAAAGCGGTGCTAATAGGCCTATTCCTTTGAGTTCTTCTTGAGAAATTTCATCGTAGAAGCCAGAAAAACGAGCAATGTTTTCTTCCCAATAAGCCTTGTGCTTGGCTATTTTCTCCTGATTCATCATAACGAATTCCGAACCAGTTTATGTGAAATGTGCCGGTTGCGTATTACTAAAAGTAATAATTCTTGTCTTCTACAGAAAAACCTAAGCCATCGAAGTAGGCTAAGTGTAATTTGGTGGATTCTTTAAAAGTGGTGAGTCCACATGTATTGTTTTCGATTAAGTCAGTTAAAATTAAATTGGTAAGTTGACTTTGAAACGGAACGTCAAAATCGAAATCGTCGGATGCCCAGCCGTCGGCCTCTTTCGAAATGGACATCGTTTTCTTCTCTTCGTCTATACCGTAAATAACGTCTTCGCACACAATGTCTATCGTATGGTTTGTTTCTTCGCCGTCTATACAGCTAAACTCAAACAGGTGCTCGCCGCCTTTTCCTTCAAGCGTTCCGAAAAACACGATGAAGTTGTCTTCAATATCTTGGTCAATCAGGTTGCTTTCTTCTAGCTTTACCACGTCGAGATCAAACAGGAAAGCAAAGAGATCCATAAAATGGATTGTGTTGGCCGCCATGTTCCAATTCATTCCTTCCACCGTAAGTTCGGCGCTTTTCGATTTACTTATCCTCTCTTTTAAATCGATGTAAGCAGGGTAAATTCTTCGAGAACAATTAACCCAAGCGTTCACCTTTTTACTTTCAAACAATTTTCCGATCCGAGTAAATTCTTCTTTTTTACTGAAGACAACTTTTTCCAAAATCATATTTTTGACTTGGTTCTTACTCAATAAATCTTCGATTACAGTAGCTCTAATGTCTGATCGGGTAGCAATTATTGCCAAATCGACTTCCTCTTTATTAGAAGAGATCTGATGCGACATTTTAACCACGTGCTTGGCTTGATGACCATTTAGTACATCGTGATAAAGCATAATTGCTCTAAGCATTGCTTTTTCATGAGGCTCTACTACCTCAATATTGAGCGGGTAGTTAGACAATGCAAGTGCTTGCAAATGACGGGCACCAATATTGCCCGCGCCAATTATAATAACATGTATTTTATCCACCAGAAAAGTTGAAGTAGGTTGATTTTATTTGACGATAACGTGCGCTGGATTACCAACTACAGTAACGTTATCAGGTATGTTTTTTAGTACAACGGAACCAGCACCAATGGTAACATTGTTACCAATGCTAACACCTTCCTTAATTACAGCGGCTGCTCCAATAAAAGTTTCGTTACCAATTCTTACATTGCCACAAAGCGTAGCACTAGGGCCAATGTGAGAAAATTCGCCTATTTCGCAATTGTGCTCTATGGTACAAGAAGTATTACAAATTGCACCTAAGGCAATTTTACTCATTGCATTAATTACAACGTTAGAAGAAATCATAATTCCAGTTGCCAATTCGGTTGAATCGGAAATAATTGCACTCGCGTGAATTGCGTTGCACAATGGCTCAGCAGTTTTTTCGAGTTTTCTATAAAGGTGACGTCTAATCTTGTTGTTACTCATAGATATAAAGAAGTCGTGATCGTTTAATTTACTTTGCACGCTTTCGTCGTCCTCGTTCCCTAAAAAAGGTAAATTGAAAGGATTGTCTTCTTTTTCCACCAAATCCGCATAACCAATTACGTTTCTTCCTTGAGATTGAAGCGCATCAATTACAACGTATGCATGACCTGAATATCCAATAACTATAACATCTTTAGCCATTTTGTATTTTTTTTTAATTCATATATAATTTTATCAGAAACATTTCCTTTCCAATAAATATTTGTGCCCGTTAATTTAGGTTTTTCTCTTAAACTAACGACAGCATTCGAAATTTCTTCTTCACTTATACGGCAATTAATAACATTTCGGTCACATTGTCTCCCTTTTTGTCGGTTACCCAAATTAATAAAGTACTTTTTGAACGAAGGCGTCTCAATAATTCCGCTTGAAGAATTTCCAATAACGTACTGGCAATGAGCCATGCAAGAGAAGTAGCCCAGTGTTCCGAAATTATCAACTCCTTTTATGTGATCAAATTCGGATATCCAATTATTTAGTTCGTTTCTGATTGTTAAATTGTTAACATCTGCATTTGGCATAGTTATCACCACTTGCTGATTTAATTTGGTGATCACTTTTTTAATCTCTGCAATGTGTTTATGATTTTGTTCTCGCGAAGCTGTTTCTGGGTGAAACGTAAAGAGGGCGGTAGGCAAACTCATGTCGATATGATATTTGATTTTGAATTCCTCGATTGAATATAAATTCAAATCCTCCAGGTTATCCAAACTTAGCGCACCCACATTAAAAACCTGATTTTTGTTATTCACCAATGTTTTAACACGGTTTGCGTGCTCTGCTGTAGATGCAAAATGATAATCGGATAAGGCGGTAATGGCATCTCTGTATTTATTATCGATGGCGTTGGGAGTTGTTTCTCCTCCGTGTAAATGAATAATTGGAATACCCGTAGGAACAGTGCCACCAACGGCTGCAAACATCTCGTACCTGTCGCCAAGTACAATAACGATGTCGGGTTTTTGAGATGAATTAGCCCAAAGCTTAGAAAACATTGAAAGCGTTTGACTCATTGAAAAACCAATATTTTCGGGATTATCTAATTCTGGTGCTGTTTCAATTTTTTCTTTAGGAGTAAAGCCATCCGCAATTATTTGATTTAAGCTATACCCGTGCGATTTAGATAAATGGGTTCCGAAAACAATTAAATCAAGATCGAAAAAATCATCCGATTCTAATTTTTTAATCAGTGGTAAATAAATGCCATAATCTGCTCGGGAAGATGTTAGTAAGGCAACCTTCATGCTAAATCAGAAAAGGAAATTTGATGGAATCGTTTTAGATTCGAAGTGGTTTTTTTTCCAACTACAGCATCCATGTCCATTGGCGAGATGCCATTACCCGGTCGTTGCATAATTAAATGCGCTTCTGTTAAAATTGTTCCTTTCGGCAAATCCTCATTGAGATGAATGCTTTTTCGGGCAATAGTTTTTACTTCAAGTTCAGCTGCTTTGGCCGACTTTATTTCTTTGGCCAATGCCTTTTCTACATTTCTGATTTTTCTCACCAATTCTTTTAACTCAGTCGGGTCAACAGAAAAACTATGATCGGGGCCAGGTAGATTTTTATTGGTAGTAAAATGTTTCTCAATTATTATAGCGCCTAAAGCCACCGCTGCAATTGCCGTTTCGTCGCCAATGGTGTGGTCGGAAAAACCGACTAAGTGATGAACTTTGCTTTTAATTTGCTGCATGGCCGACAAATTAGCGTTTTCGTGATAGGCCGGATATTGTGAGGTGCATTGTAATATGGTAATGTTATTTGCAGCGGTGCCAGAATAGGTTAAGATTTTAAATGCCGTAGTAATCTCGTTTATGTTCGACATGCCCGACGATAATATTAATTGAATGCCAAGTGCACCAACCTTTTTTAAATAGGGGAGGTTGGTAATTTCGCCAGAGGGGATTTTTATGGCTTCTACGCCTAGCTCTACTAATAAATCAACACTAGGAAGATCGAATGGTGAAGACAGAAATTTAATTCCTCGCGCTTCACATTCCTTAAATAATACTTCGTGATCTGTTTTACTCAACTCCAATCGTTTCAACATTGCGTGTTGAGATTCTTCAGCATCAGAGTTAGATAGTTGGTAATTGGCTTTTGGCGCCGAAGGAGTAGCCAATAAATCGGCCTGAAAGGTTTGAAACTTAATGTAATCGGCACCAGCATCAGCGGCTATGGCAACCATCTGTTTTGCCAAGTTTAAATCGCCATTGTGATTTACGCCAGCTTCGGCAATTATGGTTACTGAATCATTCAAATTGTTCCAATTTCAAAGCTCACAAGATACTAAGAAACCGATATGAATTGGAGTATAAAATTGACCAATTATTACGCTTGTCGATAATCAAAGGCGCTTAGTCGAAAAGCTGTATACAGTTATCAAAATTTACGTAGAACTGCCAATTAAACACTTTACTTTGTGGATAATAGTTCGAATGGAAATAATCATAATCAAGCCAGAATCATCATTTATTTTAAATGATGGTTATCTTTATACACAAGTATCCGTACACGGACTTAAATAATGAATAAGCTTTTAACCAACATATTTCTCGCACTCGTTTTTTTCCTTCTGGGAATCAGTGGTTCCTATGCCAATAATGGAGATTTATCTCCCGTTAGCCCCAAAGAAGGACAGGTATTTGGTGATACTTTGGTTAACCTCGAATGGAATACATATCCCAATGCGGTTTCTTATAGCTTAATTGTTTCTAGCAACATTACGTTTACTTCGATATTGGTGGATACAATAGGCCTTACGGAAACTGATCTTGAAGTCGATTTGCTACTGGGGTTCGATTATTACTGGAAGGTGCAAGCCGATACAGGTACTGGGTTTACGGCATGGACAGATTCGAGTACTTTTAAAATAGTTGATATAAATGATTACGGCGATGTAGAGCTGTGGTATAGTCCCGAAAGTGGGATGGTGGTAGATACAGCCGACTATATTACGACTTGGAATGATAAAGGGGGCAAGGGAAATGATGCCCAGCAGCCTGTATTGGTTAATAGGCCACACTTAGTAGACTCTACCGAAAAGCTAAACAATTTACCTGTACTTACTTTCGATTTAGATCCTTCTTTTAACATGCAGCACATGGAGTTCGATCCAATAGAAGTTGGATCATATACGGCTTACTTTATGTATAATTTGGATACAGTTTTTAGAGCTGTACATTTTATAATGGAAGGTGGGAAAGGTGAAGACCCTACAAGTTGGGGGAGTGGTTTGTATGTGGGAGGCAATGCATGTGGAGGAGCTGGCTGCTATGATATTGGTACATTAGATTCGATGAAAAACTACTTAATAAGTAGTCAGGAACCATACCAGCAATGGGGCTTTGTTAGCTATTCCAATACAAAAATCCACTATAATGGCGCTACTATCGCTGTGGCGGCAACGGAAGCAGTTGGATTCAGATTTTCTATTCTAGGAAATAGGTTCAAAGATTATGGGTTGTACCACATGTTTCTGGGTGATATAGCAGAGGTGTTAATTTTTAATAACAACCTTACTGTCAACGATAAAGAGGCGACGGATGGTTATTTTTTCGATAAATATGCTCCCCCTTTAAACCTCGGGAAAAACTTGGTGATAGAAAGGGGCTTGTGTGCTCCAGAAATTTCTCCTCGAACTTATTTTGAGTCTCTTTTATGGAGCGATGGCTCAACAGGTGATAGCTTGGTTGCACCAGGGGCAGGAACTTATTGGTGCCAAGGAACAGATATTTACGGCAGAATTTCTAGCGATACAATTGTTATTTTTCCTGCGTCGTATAATTATATTGCCGATTCTACTATTTGCGGTGGAACCAATATGACATGGGATCCTGAGTTTACAGATACTTCTTTTAGCTATATCTGGAGCGATGGAAGTACCGATTCTCTTATTGTTGCGAGCGACACAGGGAAGTATTATTTTACAGTAACCGACAAGTCGGGTTGTTTTATTAATAGTGATACCATGGTGATTAGAACGGATTCTTTTTCGGCTAATTTAACCATCGGAAACGATACTAATTTGTGTTACGGAAATATCATTAGACCATTAAATATAGGCGAGGATTATAAATCGTTTTTATGGGATAATGGAACAACTGATACTTCGCTATTAATTACTGCTTCGGCAGATTATTCTGTAACGGTTACCAATGGCGAAGGCTGCGAAGGTGTAGATACAATTTTTGTTGCCATTAAAGGAAATGCACCTTCTGTTAGTTTTGATGCTACTACTGCGTGCCATGGCGATGCAACTGTGTTTACAAGCACATCGGTTCCTGTTGCGCCAGAACTGGTGGTGCTATCTATTTGGGATTTTGGAGATGGCATAATTGATACCGGTGCTACGGTTACTCATTTGTACGATTCGGCCATTGCATATAGTGTGAGCTTAACGCTTACAACGGATTCTGGCTGTGGAAACGATGGGATTCAGAATATTTTAGTGTATCAACTACCCAACGTCGATTTTGGTCCTTTGAAAGCATGCGATAATAGAGAAATTGAATTTTTTGACACCGATACAAACGATGTAGATTTAATTGCGGAATGGACTTGGAATTTTGGCCATGTAGCCAGTGGCAGTCTCAATACATCTACCGATACCGATCCTGAACATCTTTTTAATAATCCAGGGTTATATGGTGTAAAGTTGATTTTAACTACAAAAGACGGCTGTAGAGATTCTATCACAAAGGTGCTAGAGTCGCGTGGGAGTCCAAGCGCAAGTTTTTCGGTTGAAGATGTGTGTTTGGGAAGTGCTTCTAATCCTATTTCTAATTCGGTAAATGGCGACGGAACTGTGATAGACTGGATCTGGGATTTAGGGGATGATTCTACTTCTACAGAAAAGAAACCTGCTCATATATATGAATCTACGGGTACGTTTGGAATTCAATTGATTGTAACCGACGCCAATACTTGTAGCGATACCACATCAGGAAACACCAAGGTAATTCCATACTCAAGTTCGAATTTTAGCACCATAGATGCTTGTGTGGGGATTGAGTTTGAACTAAGTGACAATTCAACCATTAATGGCGACGAAATTACTTCGTATAAATGGCTGATTGATACCGCTACTTTTGATACTGCTTTTATCAATTATACATTGAATGACACCGGAAGTTTTAGTATAAGCCTAATTACCACTAATTCGTTGTTTTGTGCCGATACCATTACGCAATCAATTCAAATTCACGGACCGCCCGATGTAGATTTTGATTTTTCTCCCAAACTTGGTGAGCCACCTTTACCAATTGATTTTACGAATTACACTTCGGGAGGAACAAGTTTTGTATGGAGGTTTGGCGATGATAGTACTTCTGCAGAAGTTGACCCTAATCACATCTATGAAGTTATGGGAGTGGTTGAAGTGCATTTAGCTGCGACATCGGAGTATGGTTGCATTGATTCTACCGATCAAAGTTTTTTAATTGAGAATCAAATAATAGACCTCGCCATTAACGACATTAGCTATACGGTTGTGGATGGGTTTTTAACTTTTACGTTGGAGGTTTACAATTATGGTACAGTGGAAACTGTAAACTTCGATGCCTTGGTAAACATCGGAAACGCAACCAGTATTATAGAACCACGCTTTGATACCATTCCCAAATATGGAACTGTTTTAGTAGAATTGTCGACTAAAATTACCCAACCCGAAAATGCAAATGCGCAATTTGTTTGCATTACAATTCAGGAACCAAATGGGAAAAGCGACGATAACCCAACAGATAATGTATTGTGCATTAATATGGTTGAGCAGTTAGAAATGTTGGAAATTTATCCGAATCCTGTAGAGGACGAACTTATTTTGGAATACATAATGCCCGACGCTACAGACTTAAGTGTGGAGCTTTATAGTTTGGATGGAAGGTTTGCAGATCGGGTTTTAGATGTGGTTACAGTAATAGGAGCAAACGAATACGTTTATGATACATCGGGGTTGGCTTCTGGTATTTATTACATCATCTCTCGCTATAAGAACGAGGAGATTGTACGCATTTTGGTAAAAAACTAATGAAGTTACTGTTCGCCACAAACAATCAAAACAAGCTAAAAGAAATTATAGGTTTATTAAGCGATCAGTTCGAATTGCTGACGTTTGCTGATATCGGTTTCGAAGACGATATTGAAGAAACTGGCAGCACGATTGAAGAAAATGCTTCGATTAAAAGTAAAACCATCGCAGAAAAGTTTAACATCAATGTTTTTTCCGACGATAGTGGGTTGGAAGTAGAAGCGTTAGGTGGTGCACCTGGAGTTCATTCTGCTCGCTATGCCGATAAAGAAAATCCGTCGGGTGAGAAAAATATGGCCAAAATGCTAACGAAAATGAAGGATGAGGAAAACCGAAACGCAAGGTTTAAAACGGTGATCTCTTTGGTTTTGAACGGCAAGGAACATTTGTTTGAAGGAACTGTAAATGGCATTATTACAAAAGAAAAGAGAGGGGAGAGCGGCTTTGGCTACGATCCTGTTTTTCAACCGGATGGTTATGAAATTACATTCGCTCAAATGTCGGCCGAAGAAAAAAACTCAATTAGCCACCGATACAAAGCCGTAAAAAAACTTTGTGAGTTTTTAACCACGGCATGATGCCCTTTCTATCATTTTTGTAAACAGATCGCCCATTTGTATACCCGCAGTTTTTAATTGCTTTGGGAGTATGCTATTCTTCGACAAACCAGGAATGGTATTGGCCTCAATAAAGTAAACTTCTTCGTCCATTAATATAAAATCAACCCTCGCCATGTCTTTTAAGTTTAATTCCTTAAAAACTTTCTCTGTAGTGCGCTGACATTTCTCGGTTGCGTTTGCCGAGATTCTTGCAGGTGTAATTTCGTCGGCTCCATTATCGGAATATTTTGCTTCCACATCAAAAATTTCTCCTTCAAAAACGATTTCTGTAACTGGTAAGGCCATCACTTTTCCACCGAATTCAATTACCCCACAGCTCAACTCTACGCCAGAAATAAATTGCTCTATCAGCACCAAATCGTTGTATTTAAACGCTTCAATAGCGGCTCCTTCGAAACCTTCCGCAGAGTTTACTTTAGAAACACCATAGCTCGACCCTGATGAATTCGGTTTAACAATGCAAGGGTATTTTACATCCTTGGCAATTGTGTTGAGGTTATTAATGTCCGTTTTTGTAATTGTTATAACGCTCGGCATTACAACATCCACCTTCATTAGGGTTTCTTTGGCAGCCGCTTTATCAAAAGAAAGTGCCGACGCAATATGTCCTGAGGCGGTAAACGGCATGCCTATTTCTTTAAAATACTTTTGAATCTGGCCACCTTCACCAGGTTCTCCGTGGATGGCGTTGAAAATGCAATCAAACTTAATAGTGTCTGTGCCCACCTGCACTGTAAAATCAGCACGATTTATGTCATAAGTTTTTCCATTTACATCGCATTGCCATGCATCCTTAGAAATAATTAACTTATAAATAATGTAATTGTCGCCCGTAATTTGTGCTATAACGGTATCTGCACTCTCAAGTGAAATGTGATCTTCAGACGAATATCCGCCCGCAATAACACCAACTGTCTTCTTCATTTTTTTACTTTGATAGAAATCTTTAACAGGCCCTAAATTAATAATAATCTTTCCTCAACGTTAATAACCTTGTGCAAGAAGTCTAAAAAAAATGGCGAGATAATACTTATATTTGGTCATCATAAGCAGATGATCATCCCGTATCAACTCTATCAATGGCAAACATAAAAAAGTATATTTTACACATAATAATTATTTCATGTCTCTGGGGAGCAGTTGTTTGGGGCGTTTTCGAATACCTCGATGATTACTCCATGCATGACAATACCATAACAGTTCCTGATTTACGCGGATTTACTCTGAGTGAGGTGGACACCATAATTGAGAGCAAAGGATTACGTTATAAAGTTATCGATTCGGTTTATTCGGCAGATAAAAAAATTACTAGAGGCGTTGTTGTTAAGCAAGATCCAAAGCAACTGGGGCAGGTAAAACTGAATAGAAATATTTACGTTACCATTAACTCTGTACAGCCTCAAAGAATTAAGTTTCCTAATCTCATTGATTTATCTAGACGGCAAGCGGAATCTGATGCAGAATCGTTTGGGCTGATTGTGGATAGCGTTTTTGTGATTCCGAATGAATGTATCGGTTGTGTTTTGGCACAGCGTTTTAAAGGGAAAAATATAAAAACGGGTGCGCTTATAGAAAAAGGAGAGCACATCAATATTGTTGTTGGTGGCGGAATAAGCAAGGATCAGGTAGCCGTTCCAGACTTAATGGATAAGCATGTAGAACAAGCAAGAAGGGTTTTAAACAGACTGCAGCTGTCGTTAATTGCAGTGTATGATAAAACGGTAGAAAATCGTATGGATTCCTTAAGGGCTGTTATTTACAAACAAGATCCTGCTCCAGAAGATGAGGCAACAATTAGTAGAGGAAGTTCAATTAACCTGTATTTGAAGGTGAACTAAATGCTGCCAGATTATTCAAATAATCAGCTCAAAATAGTTTTTATCGGTTGTGGCTCTATAGCCGAATATCATTACAATGTATTTACTGCCCTTGGCGTAGATGTAGTTGCTGCCAGCGCAACAACGAATTCAAAACATTTAAAATCATTTGTTGCCAAGCATAAAATTAACGGCTACACGAGCAACAAGCAATTGATTGAATCGGAGCAACCAGATGCCATAGTAGTTTTGTCGTCGTGGAAAGCAACGGAAAAAGTTATTGATGAAATAATAGGCTACAATCTCCCCATTTTAGTTGAAAAGCCCGTTGCTCTCAAGCCCATTAAAATTGAAAAATGGTTGAAGAATTATCCACAGAATTCTAAGAAAATTCAAGTTGGTTTTAATCGAAGGTTTTATGATTTCGTTCCCGAAGTTAAAAATTGGATTAAAAATAACACGATTGCTTCTATAGAAGTTCATGTTTCAGAACCTTATCGGGAAGGGTTAAATAAGCAGGAACAAGACGAATTGTTTTTGGCCAACTCATGTCATCCCATCGATCTCCTTTACTTTTTGTTAGGTAAATCACCTTTGCAGGTTGAGTATGTTTCGAAAAGGAATAAGGGGATTCAAGGGTATAATGCCATTTTTAAATCGAAATCGAAAGGGCCTATTCATCTAATTGCCAACTGGGGAAGCCCTACGAAGTTTGGAATTACGTTTCACGGAATAGGAAATAAGCTGGAGTTATCGCCTTTGGAAGAGGTGAGGATTTATGAGGGAATGGAGGTTACGGAATCTGGTTATGTAGGCATGAGGTCTTATAGTCCGAAGGTTACCGAGACTTATTATAACGATAATATCAATGATTTTAAACCAGGTTTTTTAGGTCAGAGTATCAATTTTATTGAGACGGCTGTTTTAGGAAATGTTAAAAATACACAGGGGTGTTCTCTTAAGGATGCTTTGGTGGTTACTGAGTTGATGGCGGAGATTAAGTGTTAAATGTGAAGTGTTAAGTAAGGAAGAATGTTGAGGTTATTACAACTTTTAAGAATTAATAATAATTGAAGTTAAAAGACGTTTTCCGTCAGTGAAGAAAAGAGTATCTTGCCTTCTTATTATTTGACCTAATATTAGAATGATTTTATCGGCTTTTAAAAAGTTAACGGGCACTGCCATTATTTTGTTTTGTGTGCTCTTTTCAACTGCAGGGTTTTCTCAAGTGACTGAACTTCCACTGAGTATTAATCCCGAAATTTATGATGTTAATTCATCTCTAGAAAAAAGCATTAAAAGAGATAACATCATCTTTAAGTTAGATACGCTTGACTTGCCATTTTTTGATGACTTTTCTACCAATAATATCAAAGGTTTAGGTAAACATGATATTGGAGATTTAAACACAACCCTGGTATATAGCCATACAGTGGATCTTCTGCCAGTGGATACATTTACATACTCTAGTAGAGATGCCTACACTTACTTTTGGGACGCAACCAATTCTGTAACGGATTCTACTATAGTTGCCGAAACAGTAACGTTGTATTTCTATCATCCAGAAACAGGGGAATTACTATCTACACAAAACGTTTATGAGCCTTTTGAGCAAATTGTGTATGATACTTTAACAAGTTTGGTTAAGGATACCATTCAAGTACTTACTAGTACTTTAATATTAGAAACCAACACGGTGGTGGATGAAGATGCAACTTCGCTTTGGTATGGAGATGGTATTTACATAAACGATAATTATGCAATTGATCCCGTTTCGATCGGAGTTGCTACGTTTGATGGAGTTGATGGGAGAGGAGCTCCATATGATTTGGGTATGTCTCAAACTGCCACGGGTTCTGCAGATACATTAACTTCTATGCCCATCAATTTAAATTTATTTCCAAGTGATTCTGTTTACTTAAGCTTTTACTACCAAGCCGAAGGGATAGGGAACGATCCGCAAGAAAAAGATTCTTTGTTTTTAGAATATTGGTCGCCCGAAACAAATACATGGGATCATATTTGGAGCGTGCCAGGTAGAACGTTAATGCCTTTTAAAAACGTAATGTTGCCTATAGCCGATACGCTTTATTTGATGAAGGGATTTCAGTTTAGATTTAGAAACTATGCCACATTATCGGGCAATTTAGATCATTGGCACTTGGATGCTGTTTTTTTAAGCAACGATAGAACTGTAAGCGATACTATTTTAAAAGAAGTGTTCTTTGTCGAAAAACTGCCCACAGCTTTAAAGGATTATCAAGAAATGCCTTGGGACCATTTTACAAGGAATCCAACTGAATATTTAAAAGAAGAGCTTGAAGTGAAAGTGTCGAATGTATGGACAGAAAACAAAGTGTACGATCGTGGTTTTTTCATTTTCGATACAACTGGTGTTGAATTATATGATGTTACTGCTCAGTTTGATCATCCTTTGGATAGTGTTCATACTCATATCATTCCATTAACTACTGATGTTTTTGAGGACAATGTGAATGAGTTTGGAGTTTTTAATACAGCATATTTTACGAGTTCTGCAACGGATAACTTTACTGTACAAGACACCATTTGGCATCAACAAAAGTTTCTAAACCATTATGCTTACGATGATGGTAGTGCAGAATCTGCGTTTCAATTAATCGGCGATTGGGTGTCTACGGCAATGGAGTTTACATTGGACACTACGGATACCATGACCGCAATTCAATATTACTTTAGCCCAGTAGTGGATGATATTTCATTAAATCCATTTTTCCCTGTTATCTATACTTCTTTGGGTTCTAAAGACGATGCTTTTTACCTGTCCGAGAAAACGGTATTACCTGAGTATACATATGGTCATCGCAATAATAAATACGCCACTTATTATTTAGATACGCCTACAGTTGTTCCTGCCGGAAAATATTACATTGGTTGGGTGCAGCCGCCAATTTCGGGTCCCGAGCTAAATAAAATTATTGTTGGATTAGATAGAAATAACGACAGCCAAGATAAGGTGAGTTATTATTACAATGGTGCTTGGACGCCTTCTCCGATTGAAGGAGCATTGATGATGCGGCCTGTTTTTGGACGAACAGAGGGTGTAATATTTACTGTGCCAGAAAGTAATGATGTGCCAATTACGTTGTCTCTATATCCTAACCCAGTTAGCAACGAATTAAATATTACGGTTGATTATGATCGATTCGAGAATGATTTTTCCTTTCGTATTTTAGATATGTATGGAAGAATAGTGAGTAGTTACCTCGTTGATAATTCGAGGATGATTGTTGATGTTTCGGGCTTTAGTAACGGAATGTATGTACTACATTTGACGGATAATAATTCAGGTAAGTCCATTACCAAAAAGTTTATGGTATCAAAATGACGGATTCTAATAAATCTTCAGAGCAAGTTGCAGATTCTGAGGATGAACAAGACTTGTTCGAACATCACGGTTTTACAGTTGACCCAGGTCAGAATCTACTGCGAATCGATAAATTTCTCTTCGATAAATTACCAAATGTTACGCGAAACCGAATTCAAAGCTCTGCTCAATCGGGGAGTATTCGTGTAAACGATAAAACGGTAAAATCGAGTTATAAGGTAAAGCCCGGAGATGTAATCTCTATAGTATTGCCTTATCCTCCAAGGGTTATAGAACTTATTCCTGAGGATATACCGTTAAACGTTACCCACGAAAACGATGATTTTATTATCATAAATAAACAATCTGAAATAGTTGTTCATCCAGCGTATGGTCATTATTCGGGTACGCTGATTAATGCACTCATTTATCATTTTCAGAATTTGCCTACGGGAAAAGGGGATGAGACTCGCCCGGGTTTGGTGCATCGATTAGATAAGAATACAACTGGTTTGATGGTAATTGCCAAGAACGAAATTTCTATGACCAAGTTGGCAAAATACTTTTTCGATAGAGATATCGACAGAGAATATGTGGCTTTGGTTTGGGGCGACGTAAAGGAAGATGCTGGTACTATTGATGAATTTGTTGGCAGAAGCCCGAAGAATAGAAAGGTAATGACGGTTTTTGAAGAGAAAGATCAAGGCAAAAGAGCCATTACCAATTATAAAGTACTGGAACGTTTTGGGTACGTTACGTTGGTAGAGTGCAAACTCGAAACTGGCAGAACCCACCAGATTCGAATTCACATGAAATACCTTGGCCATCCTTTGTTTAACGACAACGAATACGGCGGAGATAGAATTTTAAAAGGCACCACTTTTACCAAGTACAAACAGTTTATTCAAAACTGTTTTAAAATATGTCCACGTCAAGCTTTACATGCAAAAACACTAGGATTCAAACACCCATCTACTGATGAAGACTTGTTTTTTGAGTCGGATATTCCGTCGGATATGCAAGAAGTAATAGAGAAATGGCGTGGTTATGCCGAAACTTCTAAATACTAATTAAATCGGGCATCCCGTAGAAGTTCTTGTTACTACATTATCTGATTGATCGCAATTTTGAGAATCGATAACCCTTTATCTTTAGTTTTTTTGCTTAAGCAACACTTTCTTCAACGCCGTAATCTTTAATTGCTTCGTAAAGTGTACCACGTTCTATTGGGTGACGCCCGGCTTGAGAAATTAGTTTAACAATTTCCTCAGTAGACATTGCTGGGTTTTGATCTTCGGCACCAGCCAAAGAATAAATTTTTGTGCTGTCGTCGATGGTTCCATCAATATCGTCAACACCATAATTTAATAGCATCTTGGTAGTTTCTTTGCCAATCATAGGCCAGTAGGCCTTAATGTGATTGAAGTTGTCCAAGAAAATTCTAGACATCGCATACGTTCTTAAATCGTCTATAACACTCGACTCTTTTATGTGAGACATTTGATTGTTTCCATTCCTGAACTTTAGCGGAATAAATGTGTTGAAGCCGTTAGTTTTGTCTTGCAAGGTTCTTAACCTACTCATGTGGTCAATAAGGTGTTCGGGCGACTCAATGTGTCCGTAAAGCATAGTTGCGTTAGAAGGCATACCTACTTCGTGAGCCGTTTCGTGAATCTCTAACCATTGAGCGGTACTGCATTTATCGTCACAGATTTGTTTTCTGATGTCTTCGTCGAAAATTTCTGCACCTCCACCTGGCAATGAATCTTGGCCATGCTCTTTTAAATAAGTTAAACCCTCTTTAAAACTCATCTTAGCTTTTCTGCACATATATTCTAACTCCACAGCAGTAAAGGCTTTTACATGAATTTCGGGTCTAATTTTTTTGATGTTTTTAATAATGTTGGCAAAATATTCAATGCCCATTTTAGGATGTACGCCACCAACAATATGAACCTCAGTAACAGGAATACCATCATACTTGCGAACCTTGTCGTAAATTTCTTCCTCGTTCAATTCCCAAGCAGCCGAATCATCTTTTTCTCTAAGCAATCTAGAATAAGAGCAAAACTTGCAATCGAAAACACAAATATTGGTAGGCTCGATGTGAAAATTTCTATTGAAAAAGGTATGATGACCAAACCTTTCTTCTCTAATGTGATTTGCCAATAAGCCTAAATGGCTCAACTCAGCGTCTTTAAATATCTTAAGACCTTCGGCATCAGTAATTCTTTCCTTATTTAAAACCTTATTAGAAATTGCTAAAATCTCGGAATCTAAATTCGCCCCCGCCAATAAATCGTTTAAGTCCTTCATCTCTTTGTATGCATTGAGTATATTGTAAAATTAGCCATTCGGAGAAGAACTAAAAAAGAATGAATTGGTATTTTATTTTGAATGGATGAAATCAGTATTTTTACCAGAATTGTAAATAGGATATGAAGAAGCGAATTCTGCTGGTTGAAGATGAGGAACATCTTAGAGATACAATCGCTCTGAACTTAAAATTAGAGGGGTATGATGTAATAGATGTTGGAGATGGATTGAGTGCGTTAAACAAGTTTAAAGAGATGCCTTTCGATCTCATTATTCTTGACGTAATGCTTCCTGAAATTGACGGCTATGCATTGTGTCAGAAAATTAGAGCCGATAACAACTTGGTGCCAATCTTATTCCTTACGGCTAAAGGCACCAGTAAAGACAAAGTTTATGGCTTAAAGTTAGGTGCCGATGATTACTTGGGCAAGCCTTTTGATTTAGAAGAATTTCTGCTCCGCGTAAAAAGTCTGGTAAAAAGAAGCAATGCCCAACACAGTAGCGATGATATAGAATTTAAGTTTGGTGGAAACAGTGTTAATTTTTCTACTTATGCGGTGTCGAATGCCCAAGGTGATGAGCTTACTTTTTCTCAAAAAGAAATTAAACTGTTGCGATTACTAGTAGATCATCAAGATAAAGTAGTTTCTCGCAATCAAATACTCGAAATGGTATGGGGTGTTAGCAGGTATCCATCTACTCGAACTATAGATAATTTTATAGTTACGTTTAGGCGCTTTTTTGAGCAAGATCCTAAGAAACCAATCCACTTTCAATCGGTTAGAGGAGTGGGGTACAAATTTGTAAAATAAATGAGTCGATTTATTTTGAAGGAATACGCTGTATTTCTTGTTAAAACATATTCTCGAAACAAACAATTACGTTAGTTTTGGGTCGAATTATGGCGTCAAACATACATTTCTACTCAATTACATGATAAAGTTCGTAAAAGCTATCGTGTTTATGGTGTGCCTGTTACTGTTAACGGGGGCTTCTGTGCAAACAATGGCGCAGTTGGAAGACGTAAAAGCAAATCCTCGTACAGCAAATTCTTTATTTGAAGAAGCGAATCATCGCGATGCATTGGTTCAATACCTTAAATTATCATTAGAAAACCCCGAAAATACATTTTATCATTACCGGGTTGGGATGTGTTTTTACAAAATGGATAAAAATAAGGAGGCCATCGAGCACTTTAATTTATCTGTAGTAGACTTCGATTCATTCTCTAGCTCTTCTCCTGTTGATGCTTTTTATTATTTGGCCAAGGCGAATCATTTAACACATCAGTTTTCTGCTGCTATTAAAAGCTATAAAAAGTATAGGTCTTATGTAGAGTTCGATCTTCAGTTTGAGGTTGAAAGCCTTAAAAAATATTATACGGATAATGGTACTGGAGAACAGGCCCAGCAAATGAAATTGATTTATGAGGACAGGGTAATTAAAGAGTTGTTGGAGATTCTGTTTTTACTCGACGACGAAGTAAATCGTTGTAATTATGGTAAGGTATTGGTGGAAGTGCCCGTTGATGTGGTGATAGAAAACTTAGGACCAGATGTGAATACCGAATACTCGGAGTACGCGCCAGTAATTTCTACAGACGAGAAAAAATTAGCTTTTACAAGTAGATCGCCAACCACAACTGGAGGAGAATTATCTCCCGATGGCGATTATTATGAGGATATTTATTTGATGGATGTTCAGCAAGGTAGGGTATCGGAAACAGATTTGTACAATCAAAAAAGCAACATCGGTTACTACAGCATTCTTAAAGAAATAAAGACTTCGAAGCCTCAAAACATTGGATTGAAATTTAATTCAGATAAACATGAAGGAGCGGTTCAATTTTCAGCCGACGGAAAAAAGTTGTTCATCTATCGTGATTTTAATCTTTGGGTTTCTGCCAAATCGAGTTCGGGCTGGGAAACTCCAATTAAGTTGAAGCACTTTGGATCGGTGTTTAATAATGAAGCTTTTGAACCAAGTTTAACATTGTCTATTAATGAAGATGTAATGTTCTTCTCTAGCGATAGAACGGGTGGTTATGGAGGTTTAGACTTGTACGTTACCACCAAGAAACGCGATGGTACGTGGCATGAGCCTAAGAATATGGGGCCGGTTGTAAATACAAGGTACGATGAGGATGCGCCATATATCGATCCGAATGGTAAAACGCTTTATTTTTCATCTAAAGGGCACTCTAGTATTGGTGGCTACGACGTGTTTAAAACGGAATTACATAAACGTAAATGGAGGTCGCCGGTAAATATTGGATATCCTGTAAACTCTGCTGGCGACGATGTTTTCTTTATGATGACACCCAAGTTTAATAGGGCTTACTACTCATCTAACCAAGTTGGAGGTTATGGTAGAATGGATGTTTATCGCCTTACGTTTGCCGAAGAACGAACCTTGTTTGCAGAGATTAAAGGGTTGGTTTTAAGTGGTCAGGATCAGATTCCTAGTTTTGCTCGGATTTCTATTTTGGATAAAGGAACTGGGGAAGAGCTCTCGGTTCATTATTCTGATTCTATTACGGGCGAATACTTGTTGTTGCTTCCACATGGCATTACCTACGATATAAGGGTAGAAACAGAAGGGTTTGTTGCCTATCAGGAAGAATATCGAATTCCTACGCAAATCTCTTATTATCAGTTCTATCAGGAGATAAAACATTTTCATATTACGGATATGAGAGGGAATGTAATTGGGCAAAAAGTGGTTTTGGAAAATGCCTATTTTGATATTGATGAAGTTGTGAATGTGGATTCTTTAGCAGATGGAGATGGCAATGCGAAAAGTTTTGTCGACGATTTGAAGTCTTCGTTTATTGAGCTAGCTAAAAACTCTTCCGAAACCCAATCAATGGATAAGAGCCAGGTAAAGTTCTTTATTTCAGAAGATTCCCTTAGTAGCATAATGAAGGAAGACAGCTCTGTTTATAATCAGATTAAGGATGTGATTGCGTTTAGTGATTCTTTAGAAGGAATTTCTCAGAATAGAGACGAGTCGTATAGTGAATTTGTGAGCAGTTTAATGCACACCGATAATGAGATTGAATTTGCAAATAAGGCGGATATTAAATTTTATATCTCTCAAGATTCATTGGTTACTTTACTTAGGGAAGATACCACGATATATGCACAAATTAAAGAGATTATGGTGCCAGCCAAATTGTTAGAAGATGGAGTAGAGCGGCCATATCACAAGTTTATTGTTGGTATGATTGAGGAAGATTTGGCCACGATGAGTCATATTGAACAACTATCCAATAAACTTGGCGTCCCTGTTGATAGCTTAGTGGCCGACATGCAAAGAGAGCAAATGTTGGATGGTAATGCTTTGTCTGAATTTGGAGTTAAGTTTTTCGATCAAGAAGAAGTAGACGTAGCGATTATTAAGCCCGAATTATTTGTAGAACCTAAAGTGCTTAAGGTAAAACCTGATACTGTTGATCTGCATGGCGCTCTAACTATTCTTATTGGAGGTAAAGAGGATAAGAAAGGAGACGTAGATATCGTTGTAGCCATAAACAACTCAATAGAAGGTAGGTTTGATTTTTCTAGATTGCCCAAGGAATTTGCCGATGGATTAACGGTTTATCTTCTTTTGGAAAATGGCGATACATTAAGTTATAAGGTTGTTGGTAAAGACGGGATGTTTGTTTTTCATAAATTGGAAAACGACTTGAAGTATGCGCTTGTGATTGAAGCGTCTACAATTGAGCCTAATATTAATGCGGTGGCTGTAAAGAGTGCAGCTACGACTCAAACAGGAGTTAAGTTGGCTAAGTCGAACGATCTTGCTAAGCGAGTAAATAGCACTTTAATTGAAGCGAAACAAATTGAAGAGGACATCGGAAATCTGATTAAAAACAAAAGAGACGAAGGTGAGATAATCGTCAACTTGCCTTCTTTGGCACACAAAGAGAAAAAGAAATTAGATGAATCTCACATAGCAACAGGAGATGTGGTTGCAACTTTTTACTTCGGTTTCGATCATTCCGAAATGAAATCAATTAACTGTGTTTATCTCTCCGAATTTTATAGGAAACATAAAGACGACGATCACCTTAAATTTAGGATTGTGGGTCACACAGATTCGGAAGGGTCTGCTGAATATAATTTAAACTTATCCGAAGAACGAGCTAGATGGGTAGGAAGGTATTTGCATGGTTTAGGTTTAGAATGGATAAATATGGATGTTGAATGGAAGGGTGAAACGAAGCTTGCTGTAAACGACAGAAATTCTTTGGGTAAACTTTTGATTACCGAAATGCACAAAAATAGAAGGGTAGAGATCATCGCTATTCATAAATAGCTAGATTGCTTTTTAGATAGCATACCTTGCTTTGGCCGAAATTGCCTGATTGGTAAACTCATTATTTAAATATTTATAATAAGCTGTAATGGCTATCATTGCAGCATTGTCTGTGCAATACGGAAACTTTGGAATGTGTGTTTTCCAGCCAATTTTTTCTTGCTGTTTTAAAGCATCTCTTAAACCTGAATTAGCAGCAACTCCACCTACCAAACCAACCTCTTTGATGTTGGTGTCTGCCACAACTTTATTTAATTTCTTAAACAAAATTCCAATAATAGTATGCTGAATAGAGGCGCAAATGTCGTTTAAATTCTCGTTGATAAACTGATCATTTTTCTCCATCTCGTCTCTAATAAAATATAGAATGCCTGTTTTAAATCCGCTAAAACTATAATTGTAATCGGGTGCTTTTGGGTGGGTGAACTTGAACCTTAACGGATCGCCATTTTGAGCATGCTTATCTATTAACGGGCCACCGGGGTAATCGAGTCCTAAAATCTTAGCAGATTTATCGAATGCTTCACCTGCTGCATCATCAATCGTTTGGCCTAAAACTTCCAACGTTAAATGATCGCTTACCTTAACCAATTGAGTGTGTCCGCCAGAAACCGTTAAACAAATAAAAGGGAAGGAGGGATGCGTAAAGTCTTCGTTGGTCTCTTTAGCAAAAAGCGCCATAATGTGCGCATGCATGTGATTTACCTCAATAAGCGGGATATTTAACGCCATGGCGTATGCCTTTGCAAACGAAGTGCCCACCAACAAAGAACCCATTAGTCCTGGCCCGCGTGTAAAGGCTATAGCATCAATATCTGTTTTTTTTACTTTGGCTTGTGCCAATGCTTGATAAACTACAGGTACGATATTTTGCTGATGTGCTCTGGAAGCCAATTCGGGAACTACGCCACCATATTTTGTGTGTACATCTTGATTGGCAATTACGTTAGATAATACAACTCCGTCTCTTATTACCGAGGCTGAAGTATCGTCACACGACGACTCTATTCCTAATATTACGACAGACTTGTTAGCCATTTCAAATTGAACTTACCTTGAAAATAACTTAAACAAGTTTATTCATTTAATTTAATAGAATGACCCATCTTGTCTCGCTTAGTTCTAAGGTAGTTGTGATTGTGTTCGTTAGATTCAATCTCAATTGGAATGTTCTCAACGATTTCAAGACCATATCCAATTAAACCTGCTCTTTTAGTAGGGTTGTTGGTCATTAGCTTGATCTTGCTCACATTTAAATCTCTTAAAATTTGAGCTCCAACTCCGTATTCTCTTTGATCTTCTTTGAAACCTAATTCTATGTTGGCTTCAACGGTATCCATACCTTGTTCTTGTAGTTTGTAGGCTTTCAGCTTGTTGATTAAGCCAATCCCTCTGCCTTCCTGATTCATGTATACCACAACGCCTTTACCTTCTTTTTCTACCATTTCCATTGCTGCATGTAGTTGTGCGCCACAATCGCAACGACATGAACCAAAGATATCACCAGTAACGCACGAAGAATGTACTCTAACCATTACAGGTTCGTTTTCATCCCATTCGCCTTTAATTAAAGCAAGGTGCTCTTCGCCTGTGTATATTTGTCTGTAAGCAATCAATTCAAAATTACCCCATTCTGTAGGTAAGTGCACATCCACCATTCTTTCAATTAGCGAATCGTTTTTAATTCTGTAACCTACCAAGTCTTCAATCGAAATTATTTTAAGTTCAAATCGTTCAGCAATTTTCATCAACTCAGGTAGTCGAGCCATGCTGCCATCCTCGTTCATTATTTCAACCAAAACACCTGCTGGTTGAAAGCCTGCTAACTTTGCTAAATCTACTGCTGCTTCTGTATGTCCTGTTCTTCTGAGAACCCCTTCAGCTCTAGCTTTCAATGGGAAAATATGGCCCGGCTTACCAAGTTCTTTCGGCATTGTATTTGGGTCGACCAATGCTTTTATGGTTTTAGATCTGTCGTGTGCAGAAATTCCTGTGGTGCAACCATGCCCAATTAAATCAATAGAAACAGTAAAGGGCGTTTCGTGTTGAGCGGTATTTTTCCCAACCATCATCTCCAATTCTAGCTCGTCGCAACGTTTTCCTGTGATAGGTGTGCAAATAAGCCCTCGGCCATGAGTAGCCATAAAGTTTACCACTTCGGGAGTTGCATTTTCTGCAGCCGTTACAAAGTCGCCTTCGTTTTCTCGGTTTTCATCATCTACTACAATAATAACTTTCCCCGCTTTTATATCCGCTATCGCTTCTTCTATTGTATTCAACATAATCCTTAGATTTAAAGGTGTAAAGCTAGCTAAATACTAGCTTTTGGATGCCGTTTCTTCACAAATTAATTGTTCCAATTTATCGGTGGTAACTTCCCAATTGAAATTCTCTCTTACGTAAGAATAAGCATTCTGTTTTAGGAAGTTCCTTTTCTCTTTATTCTCTAATAAATCGATGATGTGATTGGCGTAATCTTGAGGCGTATCACCAATCAAAATAGAGTGATTTACCTTGGCTCCTAATGCGTTATTTACAAGGCTCGATGTGATGCATGGAAGTTTCATCGACATGGCTTCTAATAATTTATTTTGAAGCCCAGTACCAATTTGCATTGGTGCTAAAAATATAAGGGAGCTAGAGTAGCAATCTCTAATATCTTCAACCCAACCTGTAACTGTAATGTTTTCGGAAGCTAAATTTTGAATTGATCGAGCAGGATTAGCTCCAGCAATTAAAAATTTAATATTGGGGTATTTTTCTTGAACAATTGGTAAAATCTGTTTCGCTATATAAGTGGCACCTTCCACGTTTGGCGGATATTGCATGTTGCCAGCAAAGAGTATGTCGTATTCTATTTTAATCTCTTCTGGAACAAAAAAATCGGAATCAATTCCGTTTGAAATGATACTAATACTATGATTAATAGGGTGAATAATGAGGTTTTGATCTTGTTCTGAAATAATAGTTTTAAAATCGAAATGTTTAAATATGTGATGCTCGTAGCGCATTACTCTTTTGCCTTCCATTTTTAAGATCCATCTCAAATAAAGTTCCGAAGTTTCAATTCTTCTTTTTATCCCCTTCGAAAGTGCATCCATGTAATCTAACGTTTTAGGAATGTCGCTGTGTTTTGCATATTCTGCCATCCTAATTAGTTGGCAATAAATATGGTCGGGTTTAAAATCGTCTATAACTCCATTGATTTGTTTCTGCACTTTTTTAGAATAGAAATAGGCAATTTGGAAAGGCTTATTCTGAAAAAAACAGAGGAATATATTCAGGTAAATTCTAAATCGAGAAAGTTTAATAAATTTTATGTGAGAACAGTACTTCTTTAAGTTCTCGTAAGCGTCGGGGTGAGCCTTAGATTCATTAAGCGCGATGAGATAAATTTTGTGATTTTTAGATAAATTTTTAATCTGATGATAAGCGCGAAGCTTATCCCCTTTGTCTAGAGGGTAAGGGATTCTGGATAGAAGCACTAATATTTTCATGATAATTATTTACCAATTCGATCATAGAAATCGGTAAGCGAAGTTATGATATTCTTAAGGTTATATTTAGTATTTGCTAGTTGAATAGCGTTTTTTTCTATTTCTGATTTTTTTGCGCCGTTGCGCACAAGCTCTTTTATTTTATTTGCAAACTCCGTTGGGCTATCTGCAATGTTTATGTTTTCGTTATCGGTATATAAAATTCCCTCGGCACCTATGGATGTTGAGATAATACATTTTCCCATGGCCAAACCTTCAATGATTTTAACTCGGATTCCGCTACCCGATAAAAGCGGTACCAGCATGATGTCCATAGAATTAAGGAACTCGATTTGATCGGGCACTCTGCCATGAATAACTACGTTTTTCTTTTTTAACGACAGCATCCAATCAGGCATATCCTTACCTGCAACATGAAAAATTAAATCGGGGAAATCTTGGTGAACTTGATCCCAAACATTGTTTAAAAACCACTTAAAACCTTCCTGATTTGGGGCCCAATCCATAGCTGCGAAACAAAAAACAGATGGGGTGTTGTTTGTTGTAGGCTCAATATCGTAATTACTTAAATCCATTCCGAAAGGAATTTCAATCATCGGGGTATTGCACCCAAGGTCTTTTAGTATGTTTAAATCGTTGTTTGATATGGTAGCAATTCCATCATATACATTCAACATTTTTGCCTCGTATTCTTTTAATCGTTTTGTTAAAAAGTTGAGGTACCATTTCTTAATTTGGTTTGGTGTGTTTGCTGCCCTTCGTTCCCAAATTTTAAACTCTGCGTTGTGAGATCTTAAAATAATTTTGGCCGACGAATTTGCACGAATACATTCAATGTATGGTGCCATAAATAGGCTTTCAAGTTGTACAATATCAAAAGTGGCCGATTTTAGTATTTCAATTAATCTGTTTTCATATTTTTTAGAATAAAATCGTTCTATGTTGTAAGATCCCGATTGAAAGAAGTTTTTGATGATGCCAAACGGTGTAACATCTGTTTTAACAAAAATGTGTTCGAAGGAAGTACTCTTTAAGTACGTTTCGTTGAGTGTTTCAATTTTAACTGGGTGTTTTTTTGTTGAAATGGCAAATACCTTTACTTCGTGCTTGGCTTGAAGCAGGCCTGATGTAATTGCTTGCATAGCAATCATTCCTCCATCTACCGACGGATAAGGTGGTTTGTTGCAGAGTTGAAGAATTTTCATTCTACTTTTTTCTAAAAACGGAATTTATTGTATTGGTATACCAAGTTTTATCAAATATTGGAGAATCTGTAGTGGCTTTATAAGTTAAAAAGAGACCTATGGGTAATATTATGGCTGGTGCCATCCACATGCCTTCAAATGCTGTAAGTGATGATTCTTGTACCATTTTACGACCGATGGTAACGATTACATGAAACATTATAAATATAAGTACAGAAATTACCATTGGTAAACCAAGGCCACCTTTCTTAATAATAGCTCCGAGGGGGGCGCCTACAAAAAACAAGATTAAACAGGATATGGATAGTGTGTATTTGCTGTGCCATTCGATGAGGTAGTAAGCAATGTGTTCATCTCTGTTGTTCGACCTTCTGATAATGGCTTTAACATAAGCTATAGCTCCTTTAGAACTGCTTAATGCAAGTCCTACAGTTTTAATACGTTCGGCTACTTCCGTGTTAACGAGTATATGGCCCATTGTATCTTGAGAACGAGATAAATCTACATCAGAATGCATGTAGTTTTTCTTCATCATTTCAACGAAATCTTCGCCCGTTGTAATTTCTTTTTTTCGCAATGAATCTGCTGCTGTAGTTAGTTGGCTGAGGTTGAGCATTTTGTGTCCGCGCTTAAAAAGTTCGTCGCTTTCACGCTCAAACTTGTAAGACGAAAGGTCGAAAACCATGGTTTGTTTTTGGAAAACGGTTCTTGTAAACTCAAATGGTGCTTTGGCATCCAAGCTCTCTTCGTAACTATAGCCATCGTTTAAGGTAAGGAGCATGTGACTGTCATTATCAGAAAATGTCATGATTCCAGTTTTGGCCGTAATCACTTTTTTATTCCTCTTCTGACCCATAAAATCGTAGATCAAAATGTCTTCTAAATTGTGTCCGTCGTCTGCTTTTTTTCCTACACGAATACTGTAGCCCTCAATACCTTTATAAAAGATGCCCTCTTTTATATTCATGGTTGGCTTTTTCTGAGTAATGTCGCGATACAACGAATATTGCTTCTGATTGAGTACGGGCCACACGTTATTGTAAAAGTAGAATGCAACACCGCTTATAATTACTGAAGTAACGATTAAAGGGAACATTACCTTTTGCACGGAAATACCCGCGGCCTTTAGTGCAACTAATTCTGAATGTTCGGCAATGTTGCCGAAAGTCATCATAGACGAAACAAGGATGGCGAGGGGGAGGGCCAGCGGAACGTTGTATGCAGCCCAATAAAAAACGAGTTCTCCAATTACTTGCCAATCTAATCCTTTGCCCACCAAATCATCGATGTACTTCCAAATCATTTGCATTAGCAACATGAAAAGGAGAATAAAGAAAG
Source organism: Flavobacteriales bacterium (assembly GCA_013214205.1). Classification (GTDB taxonomy): domain Bacteria; phylum Bacteroidota; class Bacteroidia; order DT-38; family DT-38; genus DT-38. Next base: position 13,478 of record JABSPQ010000435.1, on the reverse strand, counting down.
TAATAAAGAAAGGCCCTAAATAGGACGTAATAACGAACTTATGGAGTGTTTTCACTAAAAATTCTTAATGCTATTTTAAACGACAAAGTTCGAATATTATTCTAAACAATTAGAATGCTATAATCCAATCGCCGAAAATAACTTGTTAAGTTGTGTGTCCCATAGCCTTTTTGCCTCGTCTTTTTCGTCGTCGTCGGCAAAATCGGTAACAAATAAAGAAGTACACGAAGTAAGGTCGTCTAATTCAAATCGAAATTCGAAATATGTACCTGGTTCATCTTCTTCCCACCTAAACCTAAGTAAGTTTCCATCAACTCTTTTTTCTAGGATGGCATTTTGTTCTGCTCCTTCCCATACAAATGAGTATACATTGTCTTTTATGTTCACATTATCTGCAAACCAAATGGCTAAACCATCGGGGGTGCAAAAGAAGTTAAATAATACTGATGGTGAAGATTTTACCAAGTATTCTACTTCAAATTTTCTATCGTCTGACATGTCTATATTAAATCTCGTCCATTAAACAGCTAAAGTTTTGCTAACTTTGCCATGCTTTTTACAAGTGACGCAATTTAAAATAATTTCTTTTAAAACATCAATTTATTTGCAATAAATGGCTCTAATACATTCCATTGAAAGTGACGGTAACTGGTTGTTCAAGTATCGGGGGCAAGTTCCGGTCGTTTTGTTCGTGTTAGCCGTTCCTGCAGTGTACTTTAACGATAATGCTTTTTTAACCGAAAGTGCTATGGAAATTGTGAAATGGTCGGCAATTGCCGTTTGTTTCTTAGGATTTTTCGTGAGAGGCTACACAATAGGTAGCGCATCCAATCATACTTCTGGCAGAAATAGAGAAAAACAAGTAGCAGATGCGTTAAATGTTACCGGAATTTACTCGGCCGTACGCCATCCTTTGTACCTGGGTAATTATTTTATTTGGATCGGTATCGTGATTTACATTGCCAATATTTACTTCTTTCTTGTGGTAAGTTTAATGTATTGGATCTATTATGAGCGCATCATGTTTGCTGAAGAAAGATTTTTAGAACGAAAGTTTAAAGACGACTACTTAAATTGGTCGATGGGAGTACCTGCATTTGTACCAAGTTTTAAAAATTGGGTTAAAAATGAACATGGTGTATCTTGGAAAGCCTCTTTGAGAAGAGAGTATTCTGGTTTTCTTTCTACCGTTTTCTCTTTTCTTTTTATCGATCTTTTACGTGATTCGTTTGTAGCAGAGGAGTTTGTGTTAACAGAAAGAGCAATGATTATTTTTGGTGCAGCAACTGCTTTCACGCTTACGTTGAAGATGTTGAAGAAGTATACTCCTGTTTTAAAAGATTAGCTCATTAATTTTTTTTAATATTACCCCAAACAATGTTGAATTATAATACTTTTGTGACCTCAATTTTTGAGGACAAATAATAGCGTGGTCAATCTACACCAGTTCGATTGACAAAGTTTCGCTCAATATGTTAAAGAAAGATTCTCCTTCGCTAAAGCTACGGAGGACGAAGATGGCGAGGTAGCTCAGCTGGTTAGAGCGTCGGATTCATAACCCGGAGGTCGAGGGTTCGAGTCCCTCTCTCGCTACTAAAAAGAAAACAACCTATTGAATATCAGTAGGTTGTTTTTTTATGGGGTCATTTCAGGGGTCATTTTATGTAGGGATCATCATATTAGTATATGATTAATTTGTTCTTCTTTTATTCATTCTATAGGTAAACCCATGTATTACACCAAGTAATGAAATTTACTACTAGTTTTTATTACATTTAAATGACATAAGCATTAGTGAGATATAACCATATTTATGGTTTAAACTTAATGTGAAATCTAATAATAATAGAATGGCAAAATATTTAAGAACTTCAAGTATATCAGCTGAATTAGAAAACTTAATTCGAGACGCAAGAAAAGAACTATATATAATAAGTCCTTATCTAAAACTTTCGGATAACGTGAAAGAACTTCTCAACGATAAAGAAAGAGAGAAGGTTGAAGTAAGAATAGTTTTTGGAAAACAAGAACTTGCACCGGCAGAAATGAGCTATTTAGAAGGACTTAGCTATGTCCGTTTATATTTCTCCAGAAACCTTCACGCTAAATGTTATTTAAATGAAGATAAGATGATTATTTCTTCTATGAACTTATATGAGTTCTCTCAGCAGAATAATAGAGAAATGGGAATATTAATTGACACTGCTAATGAGCAGGATAAACTAGTCTATGAAGACGCTACCAAAGATATAGACTCAATAATTCATAATAGCGAGGACTTTTCGTACGCCAAGGTACCACAGAAGAAATCTCCCAAAATCAAAACGGAAGAAAAAAAGAAATCAAGTCCTTCTAATTCAAAGCTAGTTAGGACAAAGGATTTATCATTAGAGACTGGAATAAGTAGTCGAAAAGTAAACTCTTGGTTCATTGACAACAAGTTGATGTACAAAAAAGATGACCAATGGTATGCGACCAAGAAGGGGAAAGATCAAGGTGGAGTTGAAAAGGACGGTTTTTATGGGCAGGAAGTTCTTTGGCCAGCAGAAATCGCAGGAGAAATAAAGGAGTAACACATTGCAACTCTTTTAACGTACAGTTCCCATCAACAAGGTTTTAACATATAAAATTATGACAGTTAAAGAAGCTATAATAAAGGTGCTAGAAGACAACAAAAGCACTTTTACTTACTTGGAAGTTCACGATCTTATAAATGAGAATAACTATATTGATTGGAGTAATGCCAAAACCCCTACGGATACGACTGGAGCTCAGCTTGGGGATTTTATCCGAAAAAATGATAGTCGAGTAAAAAGAATTAATGGTAAGCGAGGATTTGAATATTATTTATCGAAATATGAAAACGAGCTCAACCTATCAGAAATAGTCGAGAAAGCTGTGGATTCAGGTAAAAAGGATAAGTCAATTTCCTACCAAGAACGAGACTTACATAAATTACTCAGCAGTTATTTAAAAAGCCAAGAGATATTTTCAAAGACAATATTTCATGAGAAATCTGCAAATAGCAAGGATAGTCATCAAAAATGGATTCATCCCGATATGATAGGCATTAGCTTTCTAAACCTTCAAAATAAATCTAGTAATGCCTTAATGAAGGTCATCAACAAATCGGATGCGTTTAATCTAATTTCATATGAAATCAAGCGAGAAATTAAAACAGACCACGAACTTAAAAAATACTTCTTTCAAGCTGTTTCAAATTCAAGTTGGTCAAATTATGGTTATGTGGTTGCCTTTGATATTAGCAAGAATCTTATGGACGAAATGGAACGTTTAAACCAATCATTTGGAATTGGGATAATAGAGCTAAAAGCAAAACCATATGAAAGCAACATTCTGTTTCAATCGAAATACAAGGAGCTTGATTTTAAAACGATCGATAAACTTTGTGAGATAAATACTGATTTTGAAAAATTCATTTTACAAACCGAAACAATGCTAATTGCAACTGATAGATATATCAAGGCTTCAAGAAAGGAGTTTGATGAGTTCTGTGATGATTACTTCAAGACTGATTCAGAGATAGAGATTTATTGCAAGGAAAAGAACATTCCAGACGAACAGGACAGAGAGGTATAGCTCCTAATTTAAACATCTTAAAATAGCGGAATTTAATGTCACTATTTCAAAATTCAGTTTATACAAATTATTTAAAAAGTCAGGATCAAGAGGCGATTACAAATGCTTTTGAGAAATTAAAGATTTATCAATCAAAAGCAGAAAAAATTTCAGAGTACAAGGAAGAGGAATATCAAGATGGATTTTTACGGGATGTCTTTGTCGATGTTCTAGGTTACACATTCAAATACGACTCCCCGGATTCTTTTAATCTTTTAAGAGAAAAAAAGAACGAAAATGATGGAAAAAAGGCTGACGGCGCAATCTTAAAAGGAGGCGATGTATTTTGTGTTATTGAATTAAAGGACACTAACACTAAAAAATTATCAGATATAGAACTTCAAGCATTTGGTTACCAAAGTGGCCATGTCGGATGCGATTATGTAGTCATCTCAAATTTTGCGAAGCTCAATTTTTACATTAAAAACAAGATTGACAAAGCGGAATTTGATCTGTTTAACTGTGATTTTGAACAGTTCCAAGAGTTATGGATTTGTTTGCAGGTAGACAATTTACTTGACGATCTTCCTCAAAAAATAAAGAATGATAGTGTCGTTATCGATGAGCAAATCACGAAAGAACTATACAAGGACTATTCTGATTTCAAATCATCGTTATGGGAAAATTTAGTGAAAAATCATCCCGATGAAGATCCTTTGATTCTTTACAAAGAGTCCCAAAAACTTCTAGATCGATTTCTATTTATCTTTTTTGGAGAGGATAAAGGTTTGTTGCCTACTAATTCTATATCTAAAATTGTCGATCAATGGAGCGAGAGAAAAGAAGATTGGAGTAACAAGGATATTAATTTGTTTGATCGTTTTAAGGAATATTTTGACGTCCTAAATACAGGCTGGAAGGATAAAATATTTGCGTACAACGGTGGACTTTTTAAACCAAACCCGTTCCTTGAAAAGTTAAAAGTGGATGATGATGTTTTACATCCGCATGTTATGAAATTGACTTCATATGACTTTGATAGCAAGGTAGATGTTAATATTCTAGGACACATATTTGAACATTCTTTAAGCGAAATTGAAGAGATAGAAGCGAAGCTTCTTGGTCAAGAGGTAGACACTAAAAAAAGTAAAAGGAAAAAAGATGGAGTGTTCTATACACCCAGATATATTACTGAATATATTGTTGACAATACTATTGGTAAGCTATGTATGGACAAGAAAAAAAGCTTGGGAATACTAGATGAAGAATACGCAAAAGGAAGAAGAAATCGCAAGAAGGAAATAATTAAAAAATTGGATGCAAACTTGCAAGAATATAGAAATTGGCTTTTAAATATTACAATCTGTGATCCAGCCTGTGGTAGTGGCGCGTTTCTCAATCAGGCATTGAACTTTTTAATTATGGAACATGCATATATTGAAGAATTAGAAGGCCAACTTCATAGCAAATCATTTAATACTGGAACACAATTAGCTTTAGGTTCAAACGTTGAAAATCACATTTTGGAAAATAACCTTTTCGGTGTTGATATAAATGAGGAGAGTATAGAAATAGCAAAATTGGCACTATGGCTAAGAACTGCAAAGGCAAAGAGAAAACTCACAACTCTTAGTAATAATATTAAATGTGGGAATTCTTTGTTGGATGATACAACAGTTGATCCTGTCAAAGCGTTTGACTGGAAGAAAAGTTTTCCATCTGTTTTCTCTAAAGGAGGCTTTGATGTTATTATTGGCAACCCACCCTATTTGAGAGTACAAGGTTTAAGGGAGAATTTCGAGAAAGAATCTGACTATTATGAAAATACGTATTTCTGTGCGAAAGGAAGGTTTGATATTTATTCACTATTTATTGAGAGATCTACAGCATTAATAAAAAATGATGGTTTAGTATCTTTTATTCTTCCACACAAGTTCTTAATAGTGGATGCAGGAAATGGAATTCGGGAGTTTTTGCAAAAAAACCAATATGCAGAATCCATCGTTCATTTTGGGGAAGAGATGGTATTTCAAGATGCGTCAGTATACACATGTATAATAAACCTGTCGCATGGGAATGACGTTTTGAGTTATAAGAGAATTACACCGTCCGAGTTGTTGTCAGAGAAGCCATTTGATTCAATTCAATATAAAGACCTCGGAACCTCGAATTGGAATTTAATTGATCAAATTCAAGTTAAACTTATTGAGAAGATATCAATTGGAAATCCCAAAGTTAAGGACGTGTTTGATCTTGTTGGTGCAGGAATAGACGCTGGAGCCGATGATATATTCATGTTGACAGGGAAGTACGTTGGTAAAAAGTTTGTTGGATTCTCTACAAGACTTGAGAAGGACGTTGAATTGGAGTCAGGGATTGTAAAACCGCTTCTTAAAGGAGAAGATGTAAAAGGATACGCAACACCAATGCCTGTAAAGTTTATTCTTTATCCTCATTATTTTGACGGAAAAAAAACTAAACCTTATGAAGAGGATGAGTTTATGGAAAAGTTTCCTTTAGCTTTCGCCTATATGAGTGAGTTTAAGGATGAAATGGTGGCAAGGAAAGAAAGAAAGAAAACGAACATTAAATATTGGTATACATTACATAGATCACGCGATATTACAAGCTTTGAAAATGACAAGATTATCACACCTGAAATATCGCTTGGCACAAATATGACATTCGATACGCGCTCAAGTTTTCATAACACTAAAGTTTATTACCTCATTAAGAAAGCTGAAGTACAAACAGAGTATAAATACTTGCTTGGGATATTAAATTCTTCTTTAATGTGGTATTACTTGAAAACAACCGGTTACGTTCTCAGGGGTGGCTATTTTACGTTTAAAACTAAGTTTATGGAGCCATTTCCAATATCGCTTCCTGATGGCAAAGAAGACGAGCAATATATGGTTAAGAAAGTTGATCACATGCTCCAACAAACCCAAAAATGTGATGAATTGATATCCGATTTTTTAACTTTCTTAGGCTCCCATTTCAAGATTGATGGATTTAGCAAAAAAATTCAAAGTTGGTACGAATTAGAATTTGCGGATTTTACCAAGGAGATTAACAATTCTCTTAAAAAAGGAGGTCATGCTATTCTTACTATAGACGATGAGATGAAATGGATGAAAATTTTCGAGTTGAAAGGGAAAGAAATTATTATGTTAAAAATAGATTTAGAGCAGACAAGCGAAGAGATAGATCAATTAGTCTACGATTCATATGGATTAACCGAAGATGAAATTAAGTCTATACAACAAGGTTAAAATCATTTAAAAACAAAATTACTATGGACGAACTTGAATTATTACTGAACCTTATTCAACTCGAGAAAAAATCGAGGTATTTGCAATATAAGATTGACTCAAATGATCCTGAAAAGGATGCCTTAATTCAAAAGAATATAGAAGTGGCATCAGAAATAAATGAGTACGAAGTTCAGTTGACGAATATTCCTGAAAAGCCATTTAGTACTGAGGCATATGCTACCATGACCAGGCAGCTGGAAGCGTATGTTGAGGAAATTCAGAAAGCGCAGGTGGGGTTAAGCTTAGATCGAGATCAAGGAACAATTTTCAAAAATGAATTATTTGCAGGAATTATTCGCGATATAAACTATTTGACAACGGATAGAGCTTATATCATTCATAGGCCATCATTTTTGAAATTTACAAGAGTTCCTGAAGGTGCTATTGATGTTGATCAAATGATTGATTTTTTTAATAGTGAGTTGGAAGCACTAAGCCAAATTGACACCCCAGATTATAATAAATTAAGGCAGTTTGAACGAGATTTTGGTTCAAGAATGATTGATAGGTTCATTTCAGTATAGAGCCGAACTTATTGTTATGCCAACCTTTATATAGTAATGAGCAACATTCAAAGTACTCCTTTCGGAAATCTTAAAATTCCTTTCCCCTTCAATGATGAAAAGGAATTTGAGGACTTTTGTAAATCATTATTTAATAGCTTGGAGGGAGTAACGTCATACAAGTTATTCGGAAGGAAAGGACAAAAGCAACATGGTCTAGATGTTTATTCAACTCAAAAAAAGACTGTTATTCAATGTAAACTCAAGTCTACCGATCGCAAGGATAAGGATATAGTCAAGGAGCTTCTAGATGATTTGGAAAAGGATTTTTCAAGTTTTAAAAAATTCAATAGTGCTAGGGGAAATAAATATACAAGATTTGTTTTTGCATCCTCTTTTAAGGATGACGTGGAAATTTCAACCAAATGCATGGATCTGTCATCTGAAAAAATAGAAGTTGATTATTGGAGCTGGACAGAGTTGACTAGAGAAATGTCAAGCACCGTGAGTTATAAGTATTTTCCTTTTTTTGCGAAAACTAATGAAGACTATTATGAGGTAAATAAGGAAGAGTTAGAAATTAATAAAGAAGCTTCGGAAGAAAGTCAGGTTAAAGTTGCTTCTATAACTATTGACACTTCCCAACATATATTGGATCAGCTTCATTCATATTTAAAATTGCAATTTAGTCAGTTGAATTTTGTTCCAATTCATTTGCTTATTGGAGAATATCCTTTCAAAATTGATGAACTTCATTCCCCTTATTTTTCAAATTTTGGTGTATCGACAAAGAATGCAGATTTATATGATCTTTTTGAGAACACAGGTGTAGATGGGAACAATAATATTTTAATTAAGAATAAGTCCTTTTTTAAAGGGGTTAAAGCCACAAAAGGAAAGTTAAAGTATGTTCTTTCTAAACTTTCCAGTAATCTAATTTTTAGTATTGAAAATCATGAAAAAAGGGTTGCCACAGATGTAAGGTATTTTCATGATGAGGGTTGTCCATGTATTAGTTGTTGTTTCTTTCGCCTTGAATTTGGTAAGGTATTCAAGCAATTTTCTAAAAGACCAGTAAATATTGATAATCGATTTAAGTGGGCGTTTATTAATTATCAATGTGGTAATTTTTTAAAGTCGGTAAAGATATTTGGAGATATTAGTGCCAAGACCAAAATAAATGGGGAAAACTTTAGGTATTTTATATCGAGGAATAATCAATCATCGTTAGCCAGTTTTGTCAGAATTAATTATTGGGGTAACAGCAAACAAAATGAGCTGTATAGTGAACTAAACAAAATAGACACAGAGGAGTTGTATTGTGATCTTCTTAATAAGGATGACCATAAAATGCTTTCGTGGATAAAAAATGGGTCATCATACTCACAGAGTAGGGAAAGAGTTTATCACGAGTCAAAAAAAATCAAAGAATATTACCAGTTTCAATTAAACGGAGGTCGAGGGTTTAATAGTCACATTAACAATATGATTGTTGAGTATGCTAAACTCGATGCATTTCTTGTGAATAACTACATCGTATACGATGGGTTCACTGAGTTCAAGGAATTGTCCGAAATGTTCATTGAAGGGTTAATTGCATCTCACGCCATAGATATCTCCCATGACAGTAGATTACGGCATTTTGATGATTGGTTATTGTCAAAAATGGTTCACTATGGTAAGGCAGATGATATGCTTAAGATGTTTAGGAGGTATGACCTCAGTACTATTTCGTATAATGACTCTTCTATAAAAGGAGAATCGTTTTTTGACATGGCAAATAATTTTTTTGAAGGGTACAAGACGACGAGAAGAGAGTTTAATGTTAATTGTGAGGATGGAAATCAATATTTCTGGGAAAAGTATAACGACATTTTTTGCAACCTTCTAGTAATCTTAAGTGCAATAGACCTGGATAAAGTCAAAGTAAACCTTTACACAGAGAAGCTGATAAAATATCTAAATGACGAAGAAGCCATTAATCCAATAAATATGAGGTATGTGGCTCATTTCATAAAAAAGAAAAAGAAATACATCTATAAAAAGAATTTTGAAAAGATCCTTCTTCAGTTGATTGATAGTAGGAAAATGCACTATGGTAACGTTTTTGAAACAGTTACTTGGGCAATCAGAAGTTTAGGTATAAAAATCAGTTTGTCCAAAAAGAGATTCAAGGAAGTTGAATCAATGGTATTTGACAAATGTGCAAAATGTCATGAGAAACATCATATCGAGTACTTACTAAATCTCTTTCATATCCTTAAAAGTCCAGATCAAATAGTCCGAATTAAAAAGATTATTACAGATTCTTTAAATGAAGAGTATGACATGGAAATTCATTATGAAGCTTCACTTTTTGATGTGATAGGTTCATCAACTGCTTTGTTAAATAAATTTATAAAGGAAGCAACCCCAATAGAGCGACCTGAAACAAAAATCAAGGTTCATACCCTGAAACTCACTTTTAGAGATCACAAGGTTGACATGCTGATAAATTATTGCTTTAAGCTAAATGTCAATCTTAAAACCACGAAAATGCAATCATTTGTCAAGATGCATCCCTATTATGACTGGTTATTGAATTTGAAAACATTCGATTACAAAAATTTTGACCCACAATGGATAAACGAGTACCCTACAAAATATTATTTTAACAAATTCAGGAAGGAAGAGTTGATCAAGGAGCATCTTGGTGCATACCTCAAAGAAAACAAGGATAGCCGTTTGGAGAGAAGTTATTTTACTTTATATGGGGGCAAAGAAACTTAATTGCCAATAAAGAAAAGGTCGAACCTTTCAAAATCATCGTTAACAAGCTTGAAATTTCCAATTGTAAACGACCTTAAGCAATCTAGGGCATGGGTGTCAAACCCTAATCTACTTAATGGATCGAAGTATGTTCCGTTAACTTTTTTGCTCCTTAGCTTGGTTAAGTACTTATGCAAACCAAGAGCAGAATGTTCGCCATTTGCAGGAGTAATACCCTGACCATGGAGTTCGGCTAAAAGTTTTTGTGACAACGACTTTATTTTAGCTTGTTCACTTTTTAGTACTCGAAGTTTGGTTAACATCGTTTTGGTACGATTGACAGAAACCTTGTGTTGAATGCCTTTGTTTCGATAGTCTTGAACAAGAGTCCTATACACTTTAGTTAGATCGTCGATTTTTGTTTTCAAATTAGAATTGTCAAGCATCAATCTATCAAGTTGTTGACTATCATTTCTTTGCGTTTCAACAATGTAATCCTCGTTTGAATTCGTTTCAACTTCAATTTTTTCGGCAGGAACATCAAGGTTCCTCTTTTTTGCGAGATTAAAATTTACTCTACACGAGTTGCTACAATATTCTGCTGTAGTACGTTTCGATTGGAATACTTTGTTGCAATACTTACAAGGTTTTGTGATCATTTTCATAATTAAAATTTACATTATTATTTACACTAACATTTACGGCAAAAACGACTCAGACTCCGCGTTATCATGGAGATTTAGTTGTTTTTAATTCACTATGATTTACGCTAAAATTTACGTCAAATCGTTGTTTTGTTGTATTTGTTGCAGGGAATTTCCTTGCAACAAATACAACAATGTTCAATTCCCTTTTTCTAACCACCTACCAACTGTGCTTCTATCAACTCCCATCTCTTTGGCAACTTTTGACTTGTTTTGGTATTCCTTAAACAATCTCTTAGCCTTATTAATATTTTCTTGTATGTCGCCCTGGTAGTCTGAGTTAATATGTTCCTCCTCATTTACGTTGTCCTCCAAATGTTCAAACCATAAGGTATCGGGATTGAAGTATATTAATTTGGCGCCATCCTGATCTTCACATTCTCGGTTCTTAATTCTTTTTAATATTCTATATCGAAGGTCTTGACTGCTTTTCCTTAGAAAAAAATCCCCATCAATTAAGTCGGATATTGCACCCGCCCCTGATTGAAGATCGCTATCGGTTTTCTTACCCGTAGTTCCTTTTTTTGTATGATGGACCAGAACCATTGCAAAATTCATCTCGTTTTTCAAATCGATTAATTCTTTTATCGCTTGGGTCATTTCGCTATTCTTTTCATTATCCTTTCCACTAAAAGCAGTGCGTAAATTGTCTATAGCGACTATAACAGGATTTTTAGATTTTATGTGCGCTCGTATGTCATCCATATTTGACGCGAGATTGCCATTGTAGGTCAAACAATATGGTCGGTATTGACTGAACGTAACACCATCAGGAAGATTCTTATATAGCTTATTCAATCTTCTTTTCAATACGTTTTCTCCCATCTCGAAATTGATGTAAAGAGAATTGCCATGTAAGTTGATTTCTTCTCCGCAAAACTCATTTGAGTTTGATGCAACCACAATGCACGTTTCCATTATGTAAAATGACTTTCCGATTCCTCGCTCTGATGGAAATAATACGATGCAATTTTCAAGAATGAAATCGCCTAACAATTTCCCAAGAACTGGCAGATTCGCACCTTCTTTGGCTAAATCTTCAAATGATCGAAGTTCAACCTTGTTTTTCTTAGGCTTCAAGGGGCTTAAATTTTCGACTAATTCCAATAACTGATCTTTTGTTCCTCCCTTATTGATCCAATCGGAAATATCCTCTTTGTCATCTAAATCAGGTAACTCTAAAAGCTTTATAGATGAAACGATACCATCGCATTTCTTTATAATCTCCTTGGCATGAGACACACCGGACTTATCGTTATCTGGAATAATTACGATATTGGCTGATTTAAAGTGATTTGAATATGTATCCTTCCATTTACCAGCTCCAAATGGATTGCAAGTTCCAGTAAGGTTAAATTTCTCCGCTAATGTATTTACGTCTTTCTCGCCTTCAACAATATATATCGCTTCATTGTTTTTAATGGCCTTATTAATCTTAGGAAGATTATATGGAATGAGCGTTAAGCCTTGTCCATTGTTAATCCAAGAGTTGGAGTATGACTTATCCCTCTGTCTTATACTGAAACTCTTGTTAGCATAGCGAATGATTTGAAATTGCAATGATCCATTGGCATCTCTATAATCATAAATTTCTTTGATTTGCCTTGAATTGGTAGTTGAAACGTAGTTGATATTTGGATTGGTTGCGAATTTTGGAGATGACATATTAAGGGAGTTTATAATGTCTTTGTAATCGCATCCAGCATGGCAATGAAGCAACACCCCACTTCCATTAAACGTTACGGACAAACTAGGATTCTTGTCATTATGTGCAGGGCAACAAGCTATGTAACCATTTCCTGATTTCTTAACTTTTTCTAATTGGTCAAGAATTTGTGAAGTATTTTTCTCCATAACCTCTATCGTTAATCGTTTAATAAGAGATTATTTATATCATCCACGAGGAAATATACGCGAGTCTCCATCCTTATTGGATTGAGAATTCCTTTCTTGCACCAATGTGATATCGTTACAAGTGTAACATCAAAGATTTCTGCGACGTCTTTCCGCGATAGTAATTTTCGCACATCATTATTGACGGGATCTGAATTACTATCGGATTTTTCCTTTATTACTAGGCGAACTTTTTCTTCAATGATTGAACCAAGCTCTTCTTTGTTCATTGATACTATCTTTATTTCTTCCATATCTCTTTCGATTAAGTTTGAGACAAAAGAATCCAAAAGAGTAAAGGTGGAGTAGCTCCACCCAGAGTTCCACCTTTTATGGCTTAACTATAAATTTCTCAATGAGACAGGAAAATGAAGACTTGTATGTGTTTGATATATCAATAACAACTTTAAGCGTTTGGAAATTATTTAATAGAAATATTACCCGCTTTTCAATAATTTTCATTTATCAACAGGTACAATGCATATTCATATGCATTGTCCATTTCATTGTCCTCAATCAATTTGTTTATCCTTTCTGAATTCTCAGCCTGTTGAAATACGATTGCTCTTCCACCAGATGTCGTTTGTTGAATTTCAGCAAATTTGCGATTCCCTGAATCATCGATAGGCCAACTATACGGATAAGCAATTTTTCGACCGTCCTTTCCAGTGCTGGAGTTCCACCCATATGGATAGGCAATTTTTCGACCATCGCCTCCTGTGCTAGAATTCCAT